>DAOWJC010000081.1 GCA_030640595.1 Dehalococcoidia bacterium
ATGGTGGCGGCTAAACGCCTCTAGACAAAATCAGGTAACCTCTCTTTATCACCCAAAACCCATTCCAAAACACCAATCATAGCTACCAACTCGCGGGGAGAGTAGCTGCCTGGGTCTCGCAGCCTTCTCAAATGCTCCTCCTTTAGCCTCTTCACTCCTCCTCTTCAATTCCCACTCGACACTAGGGGCTCCCCGGTAGTGTGGCCCCTTTTCTGCCACCTTCTTATACCCGCCACAGATATTTTTGCCTTAGTCTCAGGTGAGGGATGTTTGCCTGTATGAGTGGCAATCTGCCTGGCCCGATACTCAGGGCCTTGCCAGAGCTTCTTTGCAGAAGCAGATAGTTTTGCCCTAGTTTCAGCTGTGGCACGGTACTCAGGATTGTGCCACTCGTTTGCAGTGCTTATCTGGATTGCGATGGCAAAACTTACCTGACCACAGTGTGAGCATCTGGCCGGTGAGGCAGGCGCCTTCCAAGGTTTCTTACATTTGGCACAGACACAGATGGACATTTGCCACTCCGATTCACTTATTCTGTCATACACACTACCGTTCTAGAGATACCGGGAATAGCTTTAATCTTAGCCGTGATATCCATGTTTTCTGCTTCGAGTATAGCAATGACATCATAGGGTCCTGTCACAACATCGACTGATTTTACTTCGTCTAACTGTTTAAGAGCAGTAGTAACTTCTTTAGCTTTGCCTGCGGTTGTTTCAATCAGTATAAAGGCTTTCATTTTAACTCTTAGCCATTGTTAGCGGCGGGATGCCACTTGCCCGATTTCAGCTGAGGCTGCCCACACGGGAGGGAAAAATCACCTCAGTTTCCCCTGGCAGAGCCCGCCAGCTCTATTATAAGCAGGAAGCATCTCTCCCCTAATCCTCTTTAGCTACCAGCGATTCCATCCAGTTTGGTATGTGCCGACCACGCTGATAACGAAGGGCTACAATAAACAGTGCTACAACCATTATTACTATTATCCCCATACCACCAAAGGTAACAGCCAATGACCCTATCTCGAGCCCAGTGGTTGCTTTGTCTAGCAGAAAACTTAATAGCTTGAGGATGCTACCCACAGCAAATAAGAGAATTGAGATGCCTAAGATGCATCTTAATGATACGCCCCGT
Organism: Dehalococcoidia bacterium; assembly: GCA_030640595.1. GTDB lineage: Bacteria > Chloroflexota > Dehalococcoidia > Dehalococcoidales > DAOWJC01 > DAOWJC01. The sequence continues at coordinate 1,132 of DAOWJC010000081.1, forward strand.
ACATAGCGAGTAACTAATACTCCAAATCGTACCCCAATGCTAGATGCAACCACCATAATGAAGGCAGCAAAGATTATAACGTTACCACTCATGGTATGTCGGATAGAACCGTAAGCAGCAGAGAAGACAATCTGGAATAAATCTGTGCCAACTGCCATAAAGGATGGTAGCCCTACGAGGTAGACTAAAGATGGCACCATAATAAACCCACCACCGACACCGATAAGACCGGCTAGTATACCAATAAAGAAGCCAACAGCTAATATAATCCAGAGAGATATAGTCACCCCTGATTTAGCGAAATGTAGCATTGGGGGTATATTAATACCTTGAAGCTTTCGTGATAGAGATGTTGCTCTCATAGCCGGTGGTAGCTTTTCCTTTTTGGCAAGCATCGCATCAAGTTGTTTCTTTCTTGCGCTGCACTCCAATAATGTAAATAAACCAACTATAAGCAGCGTACATATAGAAATAGAGAGCACGACCTCATCAGCCAAACCGATATTTCTAGCCCAGTTGAGGAGTCTTACCCCCACCTCCATCCCGCTCATGGCAGCCACCATCAGCACTACCCCTAGCTTCATGTCCACATTACCCAACTGCCGGTGTCTTAACACAGCTATAACGGCATTAGCCATTACCCAGGTAAGGCTGGTTCCGACGGCAAAGTTAGCTGGGAAGCCAAGTATAATCAGTGCTGGTGTCACGATGAAGGCACCGCCAACGCCGGCAAAGCCGCTTAGAATTCCGGCGCCAAGACCGATAAAGATAAGGAGGAATATGTTACTATCGATACCCGTAATCATGTTTTGATATCCATCATTACTTAAACATGATATATACCCAGCGCAGATAATACAATCATTAACGCGACAAAAAGCGTGACCAGTGCCCATCCATAAGACCGAGGCTTCTTCCAGAGAAATGCTGTAGCTGCACCTAATAGGGCTAGAGAAGCACAAGCACAACCTATTACCAGCCCGAGCTGCGTAACTCCGTCCCAGGTGTTTAAATTATGTAGCCAGAAGTGTCCTCCTGGAAATCCTCCACCTATCTGCTGCCACACAGCTTCAGGGTTGTTACCTCCCCAAATGTTGAAAAAAAGATAGTGTGGGTTCATAAAATTTTTATCCGCAAAGGCTATACCTAACACCGATCCCAACGTGCAGATAAAGGCTGCTATGATACACAGCCAATAGATAATCTGTCCATAAACAATTTGTGGCAAGGGAACTTTAGGTTTTTCCATATGTCTTACCTCCTGCCTCCAAGTGCCGGGAATTTGCCGGTCAGGCCAAGAGTGACTCCTACCATGATGACCAGTAGCACCACTATATAAACTGCCCCAGGAACATCAGCTATGTAGCCTAAGGTTGTTAAACCCTTTGCTATCAACCCAAAGCTCGAAAAAAGTAATATTCCAATTAATATGAGCCTTATTGAATCGGCCCTTACTCTAATTAATATCTCTGCTCCTATTATTCCTCCCAAAACCTGTCCGACCAGCCAAGGGGCAGCAAATAATGGGATTACGGCTCCAGCGAGGAGATAAGGCCACACTGATATACAGTCTCCCATACCGATTAGAATCCCACTACAAGCAGCGGCTACCTTAAGCGGCACCCCCATTATAAGGTTCATTGTGGGGACTATTGCCCATCCTGCTCCTAAACCAAAGAAACCGGAGATCATGCCAACTCCAACCATAGCCAAAAGTCCTAATCCAGCTCGGGTTATGCGATACTCTGCAACTTTCCCCAGAGAGTTTTCATAGTAAGGTTGAGGAAGATTGAGCCATTTAGTAAAGCGGTCCACCCGATTTACCTGAGGCCAATCTATTTTCACGCCTCCCCGAAGGAAGTAGAGCGCAAGTAAGAAGACAATAATCCCGAGGGTTATTCTAACGAATCCTTCACCAGTTACACCTAGTCGGTCACTTACCAATATTGCACCTTGAGCACCTATAAATGCACCGGTTCCGTAACCAATGCAAGAATATGTGGAAAGTTTGAGATTGCCCAACCCGCTCTTCATAAATGGTCCTGTCGATATCAGCCCACTGAACATGGCCACTATAAGACCTGTTCCCCTGACTATTAGACTATTAACCGGTGTGAAAGCCAGCATAAGGGGAGTAAATAGAACTCCGCCTCCAATCCCGGCAAGGACGGCTATGGTAGCAATGGCAAAGCTCAGTAGGAAGAACCCAAAAGTTAACAAAGATATATTGTTTAGCGACATGCCCCCGGGGGGTGTTTCCGCCCCTATTGATATTAGCGTCAGGGCTATATACGACAAAATAACCACTCCACACATTACAATTAGTTCAAGCCATGGGGATTTAAGTAACCTTTTCACGTTTTCCCTCACGATGTAAGTGTGTTGTGGTAGCGGTAGCAGGTTTGCCAATTATGTGAGTAATACCAATACCTGCAGCAGCGTATTTCGAAAAGCCAATGACCACCAGCAATGGGGTTACCATATAGCCGCCACCAATAATACCAACCGCCAGACCAAAGAAGAGGAGCAAAAATATATTTATATCAACACCTATTGCCGAAAGTGCAATCATCTACTATTGTTTCGGTTTCATCTCTATCAAGGTGCTTTGTCTAACTAACCTCATAACCCATCAGGTTGGTTATCTTTTCCATCAGTAAACCTAATACGGTACCTATCACCAGCATCAATCCCAGGTTATAAGCTGCATTGATATAGGCCTTGTCCGTCCCTGTCCAATTAAGCATCTCCAGATATGTTCCTGTGGCATGCCAATGAACTGCATGCCACATCATTAGCCCACAGATAACAGAAAGCACTGTTACCCAGATAGCATCCTTCTTTCTTTTGCTCATATTGAGCTTCTTTCTAGCTACTCAGCCCCGTTCGACAAAGATAAATCGATACATCGCATGATTACATGTAACCTAACTTGCGTAGCCTGTCCATCATCTGTTCCTTATCCTGCCTTCTTCCGGCTCTTTCAGTGGTATGTTCCAAATCCTGTTCCCAGGCGGGGACATCGGCAACTGCTATGGCGCTGGTAGTCTTGGCACCGAGAGAGCGATATCCCTGTTTATAGAGTATACAGTAAGGAATCTTGTTCACCATGATGTTGTCCCAAATGTCCCTCTCGGTGAAGTGCAGGATTGGCTTTATCCTGGTGTGCCCCGGTATTAGATGAGCTGCCTCTTTGTGTTCAAAGTACTCATCCTGAACTCGTGCCGGCTGTTCGTCGCGGCGCAGTCCCTGGAAAATGCCTTTTATACCATGTCTCTCGATAAACTCACTAAACATAACCGTCTTCATCAAGTGGTTACCGACGTAGGATTCGGCTTCAAACGGGAAGGCTTCTTCTTCAAAGCTGATGCGCTTAAGCTCAGCTTGGTTACGCTCGTTTAAGTCCTTGACCTTAACTGTGGCATTAAGTTTCCCGCCAGCGGCTTTAATTACGTCGTCATTGCGGCACCACTCAATGTCTAAGTTCCATTCTTTTGTGTACTTGTTTATGAAGTCATGGATTTCCTCGAATGAGTCGAATTCGTCAATGGTCATGACCTTGGGTAACTTGATCTTGTCCTCTTGGCATACTTGGCGGATAATCCATAGGGTGGTGGTACTGTCCTTCCCACCTGTCCAAGTAATAGCCAGCTCATCTAGGGCGAACTGCTTGAATACTTCGCGGACAACCGCCTTTGATTTCTCAACGAGTTCGGCACACCTCTTTACCTTGTCTTGTTCGGTCATTTTGTTCTCCTTTCAATGTTATTCTTTTAGCCATCTCCTGACTCTGGGTTTCAATTTGCTTTTTAGCTCCTCAGCTTCAGGCGATGTATTAATTATATTATTTAATTCCTTGGGGTCTTCTTTGAGGTCATACATCTCCCAGGTGTCAAGGTTTGCCCGGTATATTACTTTTAGGTCTCGTTCGCGGTAGAAGTAGACATCCCGTTCTATATCTCCACCCCGCTGGCTATGCTGGTCAATAGCCTCGCCAAAACAACCTTTTTCAGGATAACCCCCAATAGGAAGAAGAGAATGTCCCTCAAAACCCTCCACCGGCTTAAGACCAAAGAGGTGGACTATAGTTGGTGGTATATCAACATTACTGACCAATGTATCACAAATCTCTCCTTTATCTTGGTTTGGGTCGTAGATAAGAAGTGGCATATCTATAAGCTCTGAGTACATCTTGTCATCGTGGGAAAGCCCACCGTGCTCGTTGAACTCATCACCGTGGTCATTGGTTATGATAATTACCGAATCTTTTAAGATGCCAAGTTTTTCCAGGGTATCAAAGAACTCCTGAACGTAAGTATCTACTTCCCGAACGTGTATGTCATAGAGTTTCTTTAACAGCGCCACTTTTCCCGGGTCGGAAACATCTCTTTTTAGTAGCACGTTCTGAAACATATCGTACATTTCATCCTGGCTAATAGTGATAGAAGAGCCTACCATATCAACGTATTTCTTTTCCGGCATATAGGGTTCATGGATATCCATATAATGGAGCCAAAGGAAAAATGGTTTATATTCTCTATCTTTAGTGTGTGATGATAGCCAGTTATTTGCCTTGGTTTTTATTATATTGCCTCTTATATAGGGTATTCTAGGTTCAACCTCGTCCTCCATGGAATCATAAAAAACATCCCAGCCACGGTCCCAGCCAAGAAAACCACAAATATATGGGTTTGAATGGAATGCGGCGGTCACAACCCCAGCCTGTTTAAGTGGTTCAGAAATTAAAGTCCTTTGGGGTGAAAGCCCCTTCGGTTTCCCATATTCAAGGTAGTAAGAGGAGGTGAGTATCGCTGGAAACGACGCTTGTGTGTATGGTCCGCTGGTCTGTCCCTTGGTGAATCTGATACATTTATTCTGCAGAGAATCAATAAATGGCGTTAATCCGCTTTTGTTACCATAGCATCCCAGTACATCCTTCCTTAGCGCATCTATTGTCAGCAGAATAACATTCTTCATCTTGAACTCCCAATTTTACCTTGATAATACTTAACCAGGATGTCCATTACTTCTTTTCTACTGAACTGCTCCGGTGGTCTCTCCCCTTTGGTGAGCATCTCACGAAGTTTTGTTCCACTAATCAGTAGGTGGTCTTCATCACCATGAGGACACGTCTTAGGAGAAGCCATCGAACCACACTTCTGGCACCAGAAAGTCGAGTCCAACTTCAAAGGCTGTATGTGTAAATCCCCAGGACTCAACTCATCAAAGATCTTCTGGGCATCAAAAGGACCGTAGTAGCTACCGACACCGGCATGGTCTCGACCTACAATTAGATGACTGCAGCCGAAATTCTGGCGAATGATAGCATGCAGTATCGCCTCTCTTGGCCCACCATACCGCATCTCCATAGGATACACCTTCAATATCACCCTATCCTGAGGATAATAGTTATCTAGAAGTACTTTATAGCATTCCATTCGCACCTCGGCGGGAATATCACCAGCCTTTAGCTTGCCCACAATAGGATGGATGAGAAGACCATCGCAGACCTCCAGGGCAATCTTTGTCAGATACTCATGAGAGCGATGCAGGGGATTCCGAGTCTGAAAGGCGGCAATGGTTGTCCAACCTTTATCAGTAAATATTGCCCTTGTTTCTGCGGGTCGGGCAAACTCAGGGAATCTCTCTGGGTAACCACCTTCACTAAAGACTTTTACCGGACCACCCAGGTAAACCTCACCCTGCTCATATATTTTCTTGACACCTGGGTGCTGCTCGTCATCTGTGCCAAAGACTTTAAGGATTTCTACCCTCTTATCATAGGTGTATTTCTCTTGGACGAGCATACTGGCCATAATCTCATCGCTGTCTAAATTGAGCAGTGCAATCCTCTGTCCTTCCTTAATCTTACCCGCCTCTTCTTTGGAGACGGAAAGGGTAATGGGAATAGGCCAGAGTAAACCACTTTTTAGACGCATCTCGGCGACAACGCTCTGGTAGTCTTCCTTCCCCATAAAGCCCTGGAGAGGACTGAAAGCCCCCATGGCTAGCATAATCAGGTCAGACACCTCCCTCGAGTTCAGTCTGACTTTAAGTAGTGCCTCAGCCTCTTTGATACCATTCTCCCATTGGCTGCCACTGGCTAGCAGTGGAAGTAGTTTGCCTCCGTGAGGTGGAACTAAATTAGACATCAATATTCCTCACTCCTTATGTAGCACAACTCAATAACCTAGGTGAGCCTCGATCCTCTAGAGCTCACCCTTTGAGGTAGGTGGCTTCTCAACTCTAGGCTTGCCTCTGGTGTGCCTGGTGCAGGCTGTCTCTCTATCGGCTGAGGCAATCTGGGCAATATCATAATAAGCCAGCTTTTACCGGCTAAATACCGCTCCGGTGCTACCTGAGCTTACCTTTTCGGCGTAATACCTGAGATAACCTGTCTTTACCTTCAACTCAAAGTCGACAAGACGGGCCAACCGATCAGATATTTCTTCATCACTAAGCTCAACCTCAAGCTTATGATTAGGAATATCAATTTTGACCATATCTCCATTAGTTAAGGCGGCAATGGGTCCTTTACTTGCTGCCTCAGGGGAGATATGTCCAATAGCAGCACCACGACTAGCTCCAGAAAACCGCCCGTCAGTTATCAGGGCTACCTCCTTATCTAGACCCATACCAATGAGGAGGGAGGTAGGGGTTAGCATCTCCCTCATCCCCGGTCCCCCCTTAGGACCCTCATAGCGGATAACTAACACATCACCTAGCTTTATGCTGCCACTCATAATAGCCGCTGTCGCTTCCTCTTCAGAGTCAAATACCCTGGATGGTCCCCGATGAACCATCATCTCCGGAGCTACTGCTGCTCTCTTCACTACAGCACCCTCTGGTGCCAGATTGCCAAAAAGGATAGCAATGCCACCGGTAGCTGAGTAAGCATTAGCCACCGAGCGGATAACCTCTTTATCCACCACCTGGCTGTCAGCGATAATCTCACCCACTGATTTCCCCGACACTGTTCGTGACTCCACGTTTAGTAACCCCTGTAGCTCCTTCATTACTGCAGCTATGCCCCCAGCCCGGCCCAAATCCTCAAGGTGATAATCACCGGCTGGGCTTAGCTTACACAAGATAGGCGTGTGCTCGCTTATCTGGTTGACCATCTCCAGGGAAAAATCAACCTCTGCCTCATGGGCTATCGCCATAAGGTGCAGGACTGAATTGGTGCTACCACCCAGTGCCATATCAACGGTAAAAGCGTTACGAATAGAATCCATATTTACTATATCTCGAGGGCGGATTTCGCTAGCCAACAACTCCATTACCCGCTGCCCAGCTTCTTTAGCCAACTGTCGCCGTCGGGCATCAACCGCCAGAATAGTCCCATTGCCCGGTAGCCCCATTCCTAGAGCTTCAGTGGCGCAATTCATAGTATTGGCAGTAAACATTCCCGCACAACTACCATAACCAGGGCAAGCAATCTCCTCCAACTGTTCCAATTCTTCTTGAGTCATCTCGCCCCTAACCACCTTACCCACCGCCTCAAAGACAGAACTGGTGTCAACCTTGAGAAACCCGTTTTTACTACGTAAACGCCCGGCCAGCATGGGGCCACCGCTGATAAAGATAGCCGGTAGATTCAGCCTTACTGCTGCCATAAGCATACCCGGAACTATTTTGTCACAATTAGGAATAAAGACTAAAGCGTCAAAGGCGTGAGCTTCAGCCATTATCTCCACTGAGTCAGCTATCAGTTCACGGCTGGGCAGGCTATATTTCATACCCGGGTGGTTCATGGCAATGCCATCACCGACGGCAATAGTGTTAAACTCAAAGGGAACGCCGCCTCCGCTGCACACCCCCGCCTTAACTTCCTCGGCGATATCTCGCAGATGTACATGCCCGGGAACAATCTCAGTAAAGCTATTAACAATACCTATAAACGGCTTATCTATCTCGGCTCGCCTCCAGCCCACGGCATGCAATAAAGCCCGGTGTCCGGCACGCTCTACACCTCTTTTAACAGCATCGCTTTTCATATCTCACCTCCATGAATTAGTTAAAACGCCAACGTAATCTTACCTTCCCATCATCGTATTTGGTAAAAACAATGCAATTTGAGGAAAAGCTACCACTAGACCTACAACAAAAAGCATAACTATCCAAAACGGAATCAGAGCCCTAAATATATCATAGAGGGGTACATCTGGAACCATCCCAGCCATAGCAAATACATTCATACCTATCGGCGGGGTTATCAATCCCACCTCCGCCATAACTACACATAGTACTCCAAACCATATGGGGTCAAAGCCAAGGGCCATCACTATAGGGAATATAATGGGCAAGGTTATTATTAGCGCCGGCAGGGCATTCATGATGCAGCCCAGAATCAAATACATAAGCAGAATTGCACCAAGAGTAGCATATGCCGGCACGGCTAATCCAGCAATGAAGTCACCCATAACGAAGGTCAACTTGGTCAGACAAATGAGCTGACCAAGAGCTATAGCATAAATGAAGATAAAGAAGATCATAGCTGTCATTTGCATCGCGTCTTTGACAGCATCATTAAAGCCTTTCAAGGTAAGACGTCTCAAGGCTATACTAATAACTAGGGCACCAAAGGCACCAATGGCTCCGGCTTCGTTGGGTGTAAGTATCCCCCCATAAATACCGCCAATGACCAGTAAGAACAGGACCAGCACTGACCAGCTGCCCTTGAGGGATACCAGCTTTTCTCTAAGCGTGGTTGATGGCCCGGGGGGACCCAGTCTAGGGTTTATCTTGCAGCGAACAGTTATTGATAACATAAGCAAAGCCGTCAGTAAAATTCCGGGAATGATACCGGCTATGAAAAGCCTACCTATGGATTCCTCAACCGCAATGCCGTAAACAATAAAGCCCAGGCTAGGTGGTATCAATATGCCAATAGTACCTCCGGCGGCGATACAAGCTGTAGCCAGCTTAGGATCGTATTTGTAAGCCCTCATTTCAGGCAAGGCTACGGGAGCCGTGCTAACTATGCCAGAGAGGCTATCACCAACACAGGCAGCCAAGGCTCCGCAGGCTCCAACAGTAGCCGAAGCTAGACCTCCGGGCAAGTGCCCTACCCATTTGTAGACTGTCTTGTAAATGTCTCCACCTAACGCGCCTCGGGCAACTAGTTGCCCCATTAATATAAACAGAGGGACAACACTCCACATGTAATTAGAGGCTACACTTTGACTAGCCATAGCTATTAGAGTTAACCCGCCACTTGGAGAAGTCAAATAGCTGGCAGCCCAAAGAGTTATTATAGCCATAGCCGCGCCGATAGGTACTTCCAAAAATATTAGTAGAAACAAAAGTAATAGAGAAATAGCACCAAAAGTGGGGGCTTCAATTTTAATAGGCAGAAAAATACTTGACCAAAGTGACATGGCAAGTAGGAGTGAAGTTACTATGATGGCTGGCGCCAGCCATGCGTAATTCCTGGTTCCGTTAGCTATCAGTTTGCTAAGAGACTCGAAAAAGTTGTGCAAAAAACTTAGTGCAAATAGTGCTATAAAGAAGGCAATGGCGAGGGCAAAGGGCCACATTGGTACATGTAACATCCCGGTGGCAAAGTGGCTAAGTAATTGACGCTGTGCGTGCACGACTAGTTGCCAGCTTAATACTGCCAGGATGCCGACGCTCAGCATGTCACCGCACATACTAATACCTAGCTTAGTTGTTGGTGAGAACCTGTTGACCAGAAGATCTACCCTGACGTGCCCGTGCACTAGCGCAGTATAAGCCATTCCGGCGAAGAATACGATGATTAGTAAAAGTCGGACCAGTTCAATATCGCCCGGTACCAGCCTTTGGACTGTGGTACGCAAAGTAACGTCCACCACAACCAAAAGCATCATAGCTAATAAAGCTACTCGGCCAAGATTGAGGCTCCACCGACTCAAGGATTCTACAGCCCTTTTTGAGGCAGCACCTAATCGTACACACAACTCAATTTCTCTTCACCTCGAAACCTCTTCGTTGAAAGAGTAAAAATCACCTCTTGCCAAATACGGCTACTACATTCTTTCCTCAGTTGCATACCCTAGTTAAACGGCAAAAAGCATCACATTGTTGCCCCGTCAAGCCCTGGCACCTCGTTGCAGTTAGTTTAGCCGTAAATATAACCTTCTATAAGGCGTATGGCATCCTTAAGGATATCCTTACCGGGTATACCTCTGGCCTCCTGTTCTTCAGCCCATTTATCCCAAAGCGGTCTAAATGCCTCCCTCATCTTAGCCATGTCTTCTGCTGACCATTCTATTATTTCCTGCTCTGGATCTGGGTAAATGTTTTTCTCACGCACAGCTAGGTTGTCTTGGACACGTGATCTCATGCAAAGGACCTGCATCTCAGACCAAAGCATTTCGAGCTGTCCCTGCTCATCTGGCGTGAATTGGTCCCAAATATCCCGATTAATAATCCAAAGGGCGACTCCTGGGGAAACACTTATTAAGCTGTGGTACTGAGTTACTTCATAAAATTTCCAGTTCTTTACAGCTCCCCAAGCAATAACAATACCATCTACTATCCCTCTTTCCAGCGCTGGATACATCTCCGTCATCGGCAGTGTTGAGGTGGTGCCTCCCAGAAGCGCCAATGCCTCCGCGGTCTTGTGGTCTTGACAAGCAATTAGCTTGCCTTTAAGCTCGTCCAAGCTGCGTATTGGCACTGTTGAATGAATGTCAGCGCGCATAGCAACATCCGTTGCCCAAAATTTTACCTTGGGGCTAAGCTCCTGCAAGAAGTGGGGATACTTTTCCCAAAGTTCCCTTTGAACTGCATTGGATGTTGCTTGGTTAGGGAATAGGCCAGGGAGGCTAAAGAGGTCAGCAATCAAGGGAAAGACTCCAGGGTTTGATGGGGTCCAAACCATGCCAGCGCCAACAATTCCCTCTTGAATCGCCGTATACTGATCCGGGGGTGGAACTACGGTGGAGCTGTAGTGCATAGTTACCTTAACCCTGCCATGAGTAGCTTTGACTATAAGATCTACTACTCCCTCCTCTGTAATCGTTGCGTATGGACTCCCTGCCGGCGTGATGCAATTCCAGGTTAACTCTATTTCAGGCAGCGGTGCTGGTGCGGGAGCTGGAGCTGGTGCGGGAGCTGGAGCTGGTGCTGGTGCGGGAGCTGGTGCGGGAGCTGGAGCTGGCTTGGCACAACCAACCAACACAGGCACAAGCACTAGAATCAAGGCTAAGCTAATCAAAACTATTCTCTTTTTCATTCCTCATCTCCTTTTTAAGATTTGGTCTCCTTGTACATTCATAGCTTCTTCACATTTTACCACCTCCTTTTTCACTTCTTTACGGGTGCCTCTGATAATATTTCGCTGCAGCACAGCCAATTTTTGCTTACTTACCTGCGGTAAAACCGCCATCAATAGTTAGACTGGCACCGGTAATAAATGAGGCATCATCTGAAGCTAAAAACAACACTGCACTTGCGACTTCCTCAGCACTGGCAATGCGTTTCATGGGTTGTGAATCAATTAAACCTTGGGCAACGACAGGAGCCGCTCGTAAGACTTCTCTAGTCATATCCGTGTCAATCGTGCCAGGGCATACACAATTGACCCTTATATTGTCCTTAGCTACCTCCAGGGCAATAGAACGTGTCATACTGAGTATTGCCCCCTTAGACGCACAATAAGCTGATCTCCACGGCCGACCTATCAAGCCCGCCATAGACGACATATTGATGATAGCTCCACCGCTACCTTGTTTTTTCATTTGTCTTATTACGGCTCGTAATGCCCAAAACTCGCCTTTAACGTTGATATCAAGCGATTCGTTAACATCTTCATCAGTCGTTTCTTCTATCGGATTTGAAAGGCTTACGCCGGCATTGTTGAACAGGATATTTATCCTGCCATATTTATCAGTTGTGTCCTGTACTAGTTTATCAACTAATTCAGATTTCCTTACATCGCATATGAAATAGGTCGCTTCACCACCGTTCTTCACAATTTCGGCAACAACCTCTTTCAGTGGCTCTTCGCGCCTCCCACAAATAACAACCTTCGCTCCTTCTCTTGAAAAAGCGATAGCAGCTGCCTTCCCTATGCCAGTACCGCCACCGGTAATCAATACAACCTCGCCGTTAAACCTCATATCCCCGTTCCCTTTGTACAAGCATTGTTGGAAAATAGGCAGACTATCGTTATACGACAGTCTATCCTATCATACCACAACTTGTCAAGCCCTCTGCAAAGGTGTTTTGCGAATCTACAGAAGTCAGGCGAGTTCTGGCAACACTGGCTAGAATATTTATAAATTCTGTGGTAAAATTAGCGACTAGATAGCTACTCGCTCCTGACCCACGGGGCTACTCCGTGGGGGTAGGATAGCCCAACTATTGTCAGGGTAGCCGATTGCGAATGGAGGAGACTAATGGAAAACTTTCAATGCAGGCACCAACATCAAAACCTGTGTTTATTGCTAGCCCAGACTAGAGACGCGATATACAGGGTTAGGCGTAAACAATTGCATCGGTACAATATCACCCCTAGGCAGAGCGTTGCTCTATTTGTTATTCACAACGCAGGCGAGAAGGCAACGCCTGCTGAGATATCGCACTGGCTTTTCCGAGAGTCCCACACGGTTTCTGAATTGCTGAGCAGGATGGAAAAGCAAGGACTGGTGAAGAAGGTCAAGGACTTGGGCAAAAAGAACCTAGTAAGAATCGAGTTAACAGAGAAGGGACGTAAAACCTACCATCAATCAGCCAAGCAACAATCCATTTCCGACGTCATGTCTTCCCTATCTGAGGAAGAGTGCCAACAGCTGATGTCATACTTGCAGATATTGCGGGATAACGCAATGAAAGAACTTGGAATGAAGCACGAAATGTCCTTCTCATCCTCACAATGAGCAGCGCCGTTGTCGCCGTGCTCAAATGGCGCAGATCGTTCTGAATGAGTCCCAAACTCCCACACTTGCATATCCAAGCTGAAGCGCTTAAGAAAACATACCTTTAACTACAATCAGATAGCCTCAAAGCTCTTAGAATAGGGGGAAATCAAAACTGTGCTTTTGTGAGTTCTAATTCTGCGAGCGCAGTGCTTTGAATCCGATCTCAAAGGCTTTTAAATTTAACTCAATTCTCTCGCTAGGAAAGGTATCCCGCATTTCATCTTCAAGATCTTTCCTTGTTAGGGGAAGCTGACTTGAAGCAATTAAGGCACCCAGCATGATAACGTTAGCGACTATGGGCATGCCCAGCTTGAGACCCATGTCAGTAGCATCCAAGAACCAAACCAATGCGGAAAGCTCAGTAATGGCCTGCCTAAGAGCCTCATAGTTAGGATACCGATCCTTCCCGGAAAGGACGGAAACTGGAAAGAGGGGGTGGAAGTTAGTTATAGTGATTACTTTGGGATTTCCGTACCTGATTAGCATTCTCAGGGTTTCCAGAGGCTCAAGGCTGAGGATGACATGGGCTTTGCCCTCAGGTATGAGAGGACCGAAGGGCATCTTTGCCGATATGCGGACATTGCTCATTACCGCCCCACCCCTTTGTGCTACACCAAGGGTTTCTCCGATGGCAACAAAGTAGCCCTTGTTCATTAGAGACTGGCCGATCAGACGAGAAAGCAAGATATTCCCCTGTCCACCAACCCCACTGATAACTAGATTCAAAGGGTCTTCTCGAATAGCCATTATGCTGCCTCCTCTCTGACAATCGCTCCAAAGGGGCAGATGTCAACGCAAACACCACATCCACAGCAAACCGCTTCATTAATTTGTGCCTTTCCTGTCTCGATATCCCAGAGCAACCCGGGACACCTAAATGACTTAGTGCAGAAACCGCATTTCTCACCACGGCACTTCTCCACGTCCACCCAGACCTTATAAGGGTATCTTCGTTCCTCTCTCATTCGCACTAATTCGCATTTTCGCTGCATAATTAAGACCTTAACTCCGTCTTCTTTCATAAGCTGAAGTAGCGTATCCGTTGTGCCTTTGATATCGAACGGATCGGTGACCACCACTTTGCATCCTAGGCTCCGACAAAACTTCGCCGCATCTATCGTCGGGGCTGCGTTCTCCATTGCGTCAAAAGCTGTCCCGGGATGGGATTGGAAGCCAGTCATCGCCGTAGTCCTGTTATCCAGCAGTACCATTACCATGTTAGACTTGTTATGTATGGCATTCAGAAGAGCCGGAATGGCAGCGTGATAAAAGGTCGAATCGCCGCACACAGCTATCACTGGCTGTTCCGAACCAAACCGGTCTAGATGGCCAAAGCCGGTAGCAAGCCCAACACCAGAGCCCATGGCATGTAATGCCTTGGTCAGCTTGTCACCGGCAGGAAAGACATCTAAAGTGTAGCAGCCAATATCGCCAGTCAAGAAGCCATCCCGACCATCTTTCTGCAACGCCTTTTTTATGGACCAAAAGCTGGCACGGTGCGGGCACCCTGGGCACAGGGTTACACCACGGTCAATAAGCAGCTTTGCCGCGGCATCATTGGCTCTCTGTTCGTAATCTGCTTCCCTGGCAAGATACTCCATCTGGAACAGGGTGGCTAGAGCTTTTAGCACCGTGTCTGGCTTTAACTCTCCAACCTTAGGCAAGTGTCCGGAATCCTTACCATAGATTTTCAAAGACTTGGATACTTTTGCCGATTCAAATGCCGTCTTTTTAACAAAAGTTTCGAGGAACGGGTCAACTTCTTCCACAATCAGAACCCGACTAGTCTTAGCCAGGTGCTTTGCCACCAGTCCTTTAGGAATTGGCCAAAGAGTTCCTAATTTTAGTACGCCTACTGACTTCCCGAGGTTCAACGACTCTACCGCTTCTACGGCATAGCTACTGCCGACGCCACTGCATATAATGATGAGCTCCGGATTCTCCGGACCCTGATACCAATTAAAGGAAGAGCGTTCAAAAGTTTCCTGTACCTTGGCTAATCTCTCGAGAACACTGATATGGTGCAGTCTGGCTAGGTAGGGTGAGATGCACTGCGAGGTATCAAAGTGAGCTTTCTTTTCAACATGTGGCAACTTGCCCAGTGTGACCAAGCTGGTGGAAAGCGAAAGACGGGTGGAACTCCTTATCAGAAAGAAACCATTGAACTCTTCGGAAAGTTCAAAAGCCCACTTTGTTATCTCCTTAGCTTCTTGTGGGCTCCCCGGTTCTAACAAGGGAATACCTTCAGAACTGGCAACCCAGCGTGAATCCGCCTCATCACCACTGGAATGGCCTTCCGGGTCATCACAGACCACCACCACCAATCCTGCCCCGTTCTTGCCCAGCCCAGAATAATTAAGGTGAACCAGAAAGTCCAACGCCACGTTCAACCCCGCCGTTTTCATGGCAGCAAGTGCCCGAAGTCCGGAGAAAGATACCGCTGCAGCGGCTTCTGTGGCTACCTTCTCGTTGGTGGACCACTCCACATATATGCCTGTCTCCTTAGCCACCTGAGCCAGGCTCTCCACTACCTCCGACGAGGGAGTTCCTGGATAACCGGCAGCGAACTGCACACCTGCCTCCAAGGCACCTCTGGCGATAGCCTTATTACCCATAAACAACTGTGGGGAGCCAGGGCTTCCTTGAGCAAGACTAGGCATTTTATACCTCCGGTTCCGATGTATAAGGAGCACCTTTGTTACCCTGCGTCCAACATCGACGATCGTTGGCCTGCCTGCTGTCTAAGAGGCTCCTTGAAGCAAAACTAACCAACAAAGTGTGCGGAAACGGAACCAAGACGGTCAAAGGTAGCACGGAAACACGAACCAGCCTCAATGTCCATAGCTGAAGTGAGGCTACCGGACATAATGAATTCGCCTTTCCGCAAGGTAATGCCATATTCGTTTAATTTATTTGCCAGCCAAGCTACTGCCTGTGCCGGATTACCCAGTACAGCGGCACCGGCACCAGTAGCAATTGTCTCCCCATTTTTCTCGAGAACCATGCCTACCAGCCGAAAATCAAGGTTGGCTACCGATGTCATCTGGCTACCAAGAACTACCAAGGCGCTGCTAGCATTGTCAGCTATGGTGTCTTGGATCTTGATTTTCCAGCCCTTAAAGCGGGAGTCAATGACTTCCAGTGCTGGCATGATACCAGCAGTAGCGGTTAAAACCATGGCTGAAGTTATCCCTGGACCTCTTAAGTCATCTTTTAGAACGAAACAAACCTCTCCTTCAATGCGTGGCTGTATCAAACGAGTCATCAGAATCGGCTGGTCTTGTGGTACTACCATTGTGTTCAGAATGTGCCCGTAGTCCGGCTCATTAACGCCGAGTAACTCCTGCATGGCTTTACTGCAAAGCCCTATTTTCTTGCCAACAATCACTTCACCATTATTAACCTTGGTCTGCACCATCCGCAACTGGATGACATATGCTTCCGGTATGCTTATCTCTGGGAATCTATCCGTAAGATTATCTACTGGAGTACAAGTCCTTCCTGCCTCAATCAGTTCTTGAGATAATCTGTCAAGCTGCTTTTCCGTCAAAGTCATTCTACACCTCCTTGACATACTCTCTGCCATAGAGCCTCTGTGCGCTGACAAGTCTTCAAATTGCCGCCTCCACATTCAAGGTCTCTTGAGGTCGTCTTTCATCTGCTATACCGCCAGCACCTGCCATCACAACTTATGGTCTCTTTTGACCTGCTCCATGGTTCTTGGATTCTTCCTAATGTCTAGTATTATTTCAACGGCCCAGGCAGCGGCGATAGCAATCGTACACTTGTCAGGGGTAAAGCAGCCTCTTTCCCCCTCCTCCTTGATAAATTCAGCCTTTACTAGGGGATCCCATCTATCAAACCACTTTCCGAATCTATTCCAAGTCACATCATGGCAGGTGAGACCCTTAAAATTATCCATAAATTTTTGGGCTATGGTCTCAGCAACATTATCATAGGCTAGCCACCTTGACCCGGCGTCCCTCAATTCCACTAGCTGCTCACGTCCGACACCGGTAGCAAGGCTTATTGCGAAGCCAGAACCCGTAAGTGCTCCACAACTTCCCCAACCAGAATTCCCAGCTCCGCCAGTGAGTCCCACCAAGGCTTTAAACATTTCTTCTTCTATCCCTGGTGCTACCAGCTCTATGCCTTCTTCCTCTCTTAAATAATCAACTATAGTACAAAAAGATGTCTGAGCACAGCCCCACCATTTCTCCAGATTCTTCAGGGCAAGTTGCGCAACCTTTTTGGATCTCTCTTCTGCAATCATATGACCTCCATTCAAATTTTGATATTACTTTCTTTGGAATTTTATTGCCTTTTGTGGTTACAATTAAAAAATCTAAACCCTACTTTTCGTACTTCTCTATCAGAGCCTTTGCAGCCCTTGCATCGAGCGGATTTTCCATAATTCTGAATATGGCCTCCACGGCCCATGCCGCACCCTCAGCAATTGTACACTTCGCAGGCGTTCGACAGACCTTCTCCTGCGCAGCTCGGAATAGCGCCTTATTCATTTCAGGGATCCGTGAATTAAAGGCTCTTCCGACATGCCTTATTTGTATGGGGCGGCAAGTAATAGCTCCGTATTTCTCCATAAACTTGTCAATGATGCCTGTCTTGACATTCCAGTAGGATATCCACCTTTTCTCTTTGATTTGGTTTTCCAATCGGCCAATACCTGAGACTAGACTGACTGCTGCGCACGCACCTGTTACCGCCCCACAGCTACCTAAACCCATATTGCCAACTCCCCCGGTAAGCCCTACCAATCCCTTTAAGAATTCGTCTTCAACTTCTTCTGATATTATTTCTATCCCCTCTGATCTTAATGCATCGATCGTAGCAGCAAATGTAGAGTGGCCGCAGCCTACCAGCTCCGCCTCATACCACGCTCCAAGTTCTCTTGCCTTTTGAATACATCTCTCTTTCTTTGACATATACTCCCTCCTTCAGATTCAAATAATTATGACATTCTTACCACATATTTGCTCTCCCTCATTAGGGACGAGCCACTGAAAACGAGCAACAAGTCGCTATCGTCATCTTTGGAAAAGAACGGTAGTTTTAGGCTTGTTAAAAACCCGCTGTTCGTAGGCAGACATCGTAATACGACACTTTAGCCTATCATACCACAACTTGTCAAGCCCTAGTCTATTCCAATGCAAGAAGGCTTTACAATACCCTTTCCCCCGCCAGTTACTATAGCTACTTTATCTTTTACCCTCATTTTCAACATCTCCAAACCTCACCAGACCCTTAGCTAGGCTAGGCCAAAGCCAATCCCCTTACTCCCACCAGTAACCATATAGCAATCCGCCCTGACATATTCATTTCCTTCATTTCCCGCCTCCTTCAAGGTATACTGTCAACGCCGACAAAAGAAGGATCGTGTATAGGTATCAGGATATCTGCCAGTCCCTTGATTCGGAGCGTACTGTTAAAGGCCTCCACAGCATCCAAATGTATGCCTGGGGCTATCACAGGCATAATCTCTCGAATGCCCTCTGGCGGTTCAAAGTTCTCCTTGATGGAACAGAACCCGGTGATGATTGCCTTTCCTTGTTCCGTGTTGATTGAAACGGCCTGGGTCCCTGGCGTGTGGCCGGGCGCTGGAATTAGTTCAATTCCAGGAGCGACCTCATACTCGCCTTTGACAAGCATAAAGTCTAGGTTCTTGAAGAGATCCTTCTTATAGCCGGAGGCCATAATTGGGTGAGGCGAAAGGGCAAATGTTAATTCATCGTGTGTAGCTATCAATTTAGCGTTCCTGCACTTAGAAGTATTAGCACAATGGTCCCAGTGGAGATGCGTGTGAATGACTAAATCAATGTCCCCTGGTTTTAGCCCTATATTGCCCAACGCATCTTCGAAAGACGCTACATCTTGGGCGGGAAAACCTCTGAATTCTGTCGCTGTCCTTGCGTCGGCACCAGTATCCACTAAGATATGCTTATCTGCCCCCTCTATATACCAGCAATAGAAAGGTACGCGAATAGTCTTCCCGTAGTTGAACCGGTACGTAAAAGCTGACATATCGATTTCAATCCATGTCAATAAAAGCGGCCTAATTCGATACTTTTTCATAAATTGGTCTTCCTTTCGTTGCCTAACTTCAGATCATTCGACACTTCATGCAATAAGCCGTTGGCATGATGAGCTCCTTTACTTAAACTGAGCTAACTCATCCAAGCCTTAATAAAGCCGAAAGGGCTCACCCAGTTTCTCTATAGCGTAGGGCTTTGTCACCGCTAGTCCTTCTGCCTCCCGCCATACCACCCATAGGCAAACGAGAAAGAGCTTTATCGTCTTGCTTAACCATATTGTGCACGTGCCCTTCAGCCATCACACCGTCTGGGTCATACCTCTTCCCATCCTTATCCTTGGGTAGGCTGGTGGCTGGGACTATGCTCACCCCCTGATTCTCATACTTCTGGTAGTACCTATCCTTTTCCTTAAGATAGTAGAGGCAAATTCTAGCCCTCTAATTTCTCTAACCAACCAAACTAAATTTACCCCTTAGCCCCATATAATCATAACCATAACGGTAAGCTCTAAAGAGCATGTTGTTCCGCCCATAGACTGCTGAAGAGTGATAAAATGGGTTGATGAATTCCCAGACGATGTTACCTCGAGAGGTAATTTCGAAGATTCGGCCAGTATCTCCTTCACAGATGAGAGTATTACCGTTAGCTAGTCGCTGACAATTGCCCATGCACGGAGCGTAAAAGCTGGCCGGTGGGTCCTGTGAAAATTCCCAGAAAGCCTCATCGGTAGTCGTATTAACCTCCAGCAATCGGGAATAGCCCACTTCAATTCCCCTGCTATGTGTACCACTATCAAATATTAAGACGTTTCCGCTGTCAGTAATAGAGGCATTATGCTGATGGCCTACATCTTCCGAACCCCATCGCCACTTGATATTGCCAGTTACCTTATCGATAATGACTACAGTGTTGGTTCTGACAAAGCTAGCTAGGATATTGCCATCAGGAAGAGCAACAACGGAGTTAGCTTGGGTCCACTCACTGCGGGGACATAGGGGACAAATAATATCTACCTCAGGATCAAGATGCTCATACCCGAGCCACTCCCAGAGTACCTTACCTCTGGGGTTGATTTCGCGGAAACAATCGCTCCACATAGTTCCCTCTCGTTCAGTGCCAACGAGACCACCTTTGACCTTAGTTGCGATACCGGTGGGAGTTGGGACCCACCTAGCTACTATAGTGTGTCCATTTCTCATACGGTGAAAGTCATCATGCATATACAGGTCTTCATACTTCCACACCACCTTGCCATCCCAAGCTATCTCAAGTAGTTCTCCTCTAGCGCCGTCAAATTCTGCTAGTGGCCCCCATGTAACCTTTGCCACAAAAAGCAAGTTACCATTTGGCAAAAGCACTCCATGACCAGTCGTTAGGTAGGGCAATTTCCAGTTATGGATAAATCGCCCTTTCATATCAATTAACCAGACATCATCTCCTCCCGCTGGAGCATACAAAGTATAGCCATTGTAAGCTTTCGTCATGTCGTAAAAGGTTAGTGGTTTTTGGTCTCGTTGTGTGGCATTCATTAATGCTTCCTCTCTTTTTTCAGTCTGAAGGCAGCTGGACCATATAACTGGTTCACTAGACCAAATTTCTGTGGGTCCAGCTTCCCTTTTAATCCTTCGTACTCCGGCCCATAGCGATAGGCGCGAAACAGTGCATTATTACATCCTAAAGGTACAACCATGGGGTGATAGGAATAGAAGGGGTTGACAAACTCCCAGACTATCTCACCATCAGTTGTCACCTCGAAGACGCGTCCTTTCGTTGCCTCGCAGATTAGGGTGTTCCCATTAGGTAATCGCTGACAACCAGACATCACGGCAGAGTAGAAGCTTTCTGGAGGGTCAGCCTTGTACTCCCACTCAATCTTGTTAGTATTTGGATTAACCTCTACTACTCGGGAGTAACTCATAATTGTACTTGGGCGGTGTGCGCCATTGTCAAATACCAAAATGTTTCCATTGTCCAGTAGAGTGGGGTCATGCGGATGGGCTATCTCACCCGGGCCCCATCGCCAGTTGATATCACCTGTAGCCTTGTCGATAATATAGATAGTGTGGGTGTTACGGAAACAGGTCAATATGTTGTCGCTAGGGAGAGCAACACAAGAGTTAGCGTGGGTCCACTCATTGCGGCGATCCAGCGGGCATATCATGTCTATCTGAGGGTCAAGATGGTCAGCTGCTGACCACTTCCAGACCACTTCACCAGCAGGAGTAACTTCGTGGAAGCCATCGGTCCACATAATACCTGCATCCTCGGTTCCAGGGATGCCACCCTTTACCTGAGTAGCGATATCATAAGGTACAATGGTTGCTCTCAGAATCATTGTATTACCATTGCCCATGCGGCAAAAGGTGTGATTTTGATAGAGATCTATATACTTCCATATTAGGTTGCTGTCCCAATCCACTTCAAGTAGACCTGCTCCCAATCCCCATACTCTAGGAACACTTGTGGCTTCTACCTGATGTAGCTGTGTCGCAGTAGCGTAAAGCAAGTTGCCGTTAGGCAAAAGAACAGCATGGTCACGTGGCACAGTAGGCAATTTCCAGCGCTGAACAAATTGACCTTCCATGTCAATCAACCATACATCACAGGTTGAAAAGGGGTCAACCAGTGTGTAGCCGTGGTATGCCTTTGAGGGATTATAAACAGTGACTGAATGCCGCCTTGGCCATGTAATATTCAGTAAAATCTCCTCTCTTAGTCAATAGCCCAGCAAATCAAGTCGGGACCTTACAGCCTTCTCGCCCTTTGAGGGATATTTTGCTTCTTCTTTTCCCTTTGCCATTTCCAGTATGGATGGACTTTCCATATCCTCAGGTATTTCTAGACCTAGAACGTCTAGAATCGTTGGCGCACTGTTAAGCAATGATACTTTGAACTCTCCCTTTGCCGGTACACCTAGTCCAGCTATACAAAAATATCCGGACAAGCCGTGGCTACCATCATCTGACCCCTTTGCAGTATCGAAGGAATGAACCTTGCCGTGACCATAGCCCACCATTTCACTAGCATTCCAATGGTACTCATCGAAACTCACGAATAGGTCTGGGCCATATTCTGTATAGGAACCGTAGTGAATATCATCTCGCTTGAAAATTTGAGTATTGAGAGCTTTACCATCCTCATCGGGAATGCTCCAAATCTTATCAGCCAACTCATCGAGCAGTTCGTCATAATCATCGGGGTCAACAACCCCCTGAGCTTCCCTACCTTTGAGATTAAGGTATATCTGGCCAGTGTAACCTGTAGCCCAAACCTTTGTCCTAGACCAGTCCACCCCGAGGTCTTTCAGCTCTGTGGGTTGAGAGGGATAATCATAGAGGGTCATATATCCTTCTTGGATTAACCACTCATTAAGATTAATTCGCCCATCAAGTCTCTGCACGCTATAGTTGCTGAGGACAAAGAGTATCGTGTCGCTGCCTAGAATTTCTCGAATCTCTCCAATGTTCTTGTCAATCCAAATATAATAGTCAAGTACTGCATTCTTGTAGCGAGGATCAGGCTCATATCGTCTATGCCTTTGATCAAAGTAGCGGTAGAAAAGACGCGGTATGCGCTCACTACCCATTATGACTGTGAAGATATAATCGCATTTCTTTTCATGAATAAAATGCTTCAGTAGTGTGAACCGCTGTGTGTCCATATCATAAATACGCTTTAATACCCTATCCTTGTCCATCAGGCGATAGTTTACGCTTGCCTCAGTTGCCTCCAAAATGTATTCCCCGACTAAATTATAAACTTCATCCTTGAGGCTCTCAGGCCAGGTAAAGCCATGAGCTAAGCTTGGGGTCATGGAGTCTGTGATACAATATCCCCCGGGAATTTGGGGAGGTGGCCAGCTAACTGGTATATTGATTGTGGCTACCTTCTGCCCCATCTTGGGTAGTATCTTGTATAAGCAATCAACTCTTTCATCTCTAACTCGAGAATTAACTAGTTTTGGCTCACTATAAGAAAAATCATCTCTGTAGCTGTAGTTCCAGAAACCGTAGGCTCCTGGGTTTCGACCAGACTGAACACATGTCCAGGCTGGGGGTGCGATGGGGGGCACGGTGCTTTCTATTTCCCCCCACAGGCCTACTTGTTGCATTTCTTTCAGATTGGGTAGTTTATCCAGCCACTGTTTGACAAGCTGGGGGCTGAGCCCCTCTAATCCAAGCACTACTATTTTTGGCACATATCACCTCACAATCACGTTTCCTGAAGAGCTGACGTTTCCCCCGAGATTTTCTCCTAGTAGTATCCATGTTCATAGGCAGACCATCGTTATACGACACTCTATTTATCATACCACAACTTGTCAAGCCCTTTGCGAATCTACAGAAGTCAGGCGAGTTCTGGCAACACTGGCTAGAATATTCACAAATTTTCTGATAAAATTAGCGACTAGATAGCTATTCAGACTTTTGACCTATGGGCTACCCCGTGGGGTGGGAAAGGAGACACAATGAAGGTTAGGAAGGTTGGCGTAGTTGGATGTGGCCTAATGGGCTCTGGTATCACTCAAGTGTGCGCTCAGTCAGGCTACCGAGTAGTAGTCTCGGAGACAAATGATGAATTTCTAAACAAGGGGCTCGCGTCAATTAGATCCACACTGACTGAAGATGTAGCCCGAGGTAAGCTTTCTCCACAAGGTAAGGACTCAATCCTTGTTCGTATTAAAGGCACAACCAATACTAGGGACTTTTCCGACTGCGACCTGATAATAGAAGCCGCTAGCGAAAATATGGACTTCAAGAAGAAGATATTTGTCGAGCTGGATAGAATCTGTCGCGAAGATACTATCCTGGCGACAAATACCTCATCTCTATCTGTTATTGATATGGCTATGGTAACCACCAAGCCAGATAAGGTGCTAGGTCTGCACTTCTTTAACCCGGTACGGGTTATGAGTCTAGTGGAAGTCGTCAGGACTATCGTTACCAGCGATGAGACCGTTGAAATTGGTAAGACCTTCAGCGAGTCTTTGGGAAAGAGCGTTGTCATTGTCAAAGATACCCCAGGCTTTATTGTAAATTCTCTCTTGATACCTTTCCTACTCAATGCGATTTGCATGCTCGAGGCTGATATCGCCAGCAAGGAGGATATTGATACCGCCATAAACCTGGGCTTAAATCACCCTATGGGGCCGCTAATGCTGTCTGACCTTATGGGCCTTGATACCCTGCTCCTTGTTGCTGACGCTCAATACGAACAATCTAAGGATCCGAAATATTGGGCACCTCCGTTGCTAAGAAAGATGGTCACCGCTGGGTGGCTCGGTCGCAAGACAGGAAAGGGGTTCTACGAATACGCTCTTTGATTCTTCAGGCACTTATAAAGTCCTTTGGGCGGCTAAACTTGTAACTAGCTACCCCTCAATCCCTTCTGCCTACCCTTTGGTGGATGGGTGCCGAGATACTTCAAAACCCGTTGCCTCACCTTGCCGTCTTCCCGGTAGCTCTCCACCAAGGTAATAATATAGCCGGTTCCCATGTCGCTTTACTCTCACAAACGCTACTTAGCACCTCTTTTTGGGCATTACTCACTATCAAGAGTATATCAAAATTTTGTGGGCACTTCGACTGTCGGGGGGTTTTGTGGGGTATTTCGCCGAAAACTCAGCTTTACGGGGTGGGCATTACATAAAGACAAGGGGGATTGTGTTTAGAATTCGGCAACGGTCGCCGATGCGAAGGGAGCGAGCCAACAGTGGGGCTCTGATAGGCTAAAGTTTCACTCCCTGACTGATAAAGCAAAGAGTTCACAAGTAAAGGCTTATTACCTGAGGTTCTTTTACAGGAAATTTGCCATTTACAAGTTACTTGTAATCTTGTGAATCTCTGCTTCCAGTCTCCTTGTTGACCAAGGCTTTCCTGGACCATCTCCGGCCTTAGCCTTCTTGAGCCACTCCAGCCGGTCGTCAAGCAGGGCGGCAATTAAGTGGTGTTTAAAGGTAAGAGTTTCATACCGGTATGAAACTTTGTATCTACTGGCAACCCACTTATCGTTGTATATGGTTCCGACATCGAAACCTGACTGCTCGGCTAGGTCGGTAATGGCGCGATAGTGTCCCTCATAGGCCAAGCATAGGTCTCCATACCACCAGTGGATAGCGCCTTCAATTAGTTCTAGTCGCCTGAAGGCTTCGAGAAACAATGATGACTCGAGTGCAATTTCTGAACAACAAACCGACTCATTCAAACCTTGCACTTCTGGACAGACAGTACCCCGCTATCTAGTGGTCTGCCAGTCGGTCGAGAAATTCCAGCGGCTCTATGTTTGCTTCTCCTGAGATGGTGTGACAAAAAACCAAGGTCTTGTAACGTAGCTAATCGGTATGAACTTTTACAGCGCAGTAAAACTTTATCCTTTTACCATCCCAAATCGCTGCCCCTCTTGATGACCGGCTAACCCCGCCAGCCCCAACCATCATCCCCACGGTTACGGTTATCGCCTCGCAAAAGCCGGTCCAGGGGGTCAAACTGTTGGTGGCCGGCCAGTGCCTTCTGGATATCAACATACCTAGAGTATTTCAAAACCATATACAGGGTGGAATGCCCCAGTAACAGTCGCAGTGTGTTCAGGTCACCCCCATTCTCCAGGTAGCGGGTGGCGAAGTAGTGACGGAAGCGGTGGGGGCCGCCCCCACCCTCAATTTTAGCCCGCTCCTTGAGGCGTCTAACCACCATCTGGATGCCACGTGGCGTCAGTTCCAATCCATCAGCATTTTTCCACAGCTCATCACCGCCCCGGGGTCTAATTTCAAGGTAGTGCTTGAGTGCTTTCCTGGCCTCTCCACCAATTGGCACCACTCTCATTTTAGCTCCTTTACCCATTACCCTGACCTGTTTGAGGCCAGGGTCAAGCTCAGATAGCCTGATCCCGGCCAGCTCAGATAGCCTTAAGCCAGTAGCTATGAACAGTGAAATGATAGCCTTATTCCGAATACCAATATACCGGTGAAATCTAGCATCATCCTCGCAGAGCTGGAGCAGGGCATAGACATCTTTGTCGGTATAGGGTTCGACCTCCTTCTGGCCAGGAGAGCCCAGTTTCAGCCGCTGTGTTGGGTTACGCTCGAGGTACTCCTCTTCCTCAGCCCAGTTAAACAGGATCTTTACTACCCGTCCGTGGTGGTGGACGGTGGCTGGTGATGCATATCGGGAGGATGAGCGGCTAATGTCGGTATAGCCCCAGCGGTTCCGTTCCGTTGAGACATAGGACAGAAATGCCCTGATGTGGTCGCGGGTGATGTCACCTGCCTCCCGGGGCCAGCCGTTGGTTTGGGCATACCACTCGAAGTTATGAAGGTAGGTCCGGTAGAAGAGCAATGTTGAGGGTCGGAGATGCTGGCGTGATAGTAGGAAGTCCCCTATTAGGTTTCTTAGGGTTAGCTGGGTGTTTGTTCTTGGTATTGTTACCATTTTTCATTTTTTGCCCGTCCGCTTTAAATCAGAGGCTTTTGAATCCTCTGCTCAACTGGCCTCAAATCGCCTATTTCGTGCCTAATTTTAGCTCAAGTAGTAGCTAGGGATTTTCAGTCCGCTGCTCTACCGACTGAGCTACCTCGGCACGAAAAATATTGTAATTGCTGGTAGCATAAGTGTCAAGCAAGCGTGCATCTGAGCCAGGATAAATCAGCAATAAAATAGAGTCGCTCTGATTAAGCCAGGGCGACTCTCCGTTGCTAGAACAATCAAATCGTGATGTGAGGAGGTCTTAGATAGCTAACTCCTCTTTATCTTCTTCACCGGCTTCCAATTTTGGCACCTCCTCGGGAGCCAAGTAGCGGGCTGGGATCAGTTTACCAATAATTACATTTTCTTTGAGCCCAGTCAGTTTGTCTATTTTGCCGTAGACCGCAGCTCTGGTAAGCACCCTGGTGGTCTCCTGGAATGAGGCGGCTGCCAGCCAGCTGTCGGTGCTCAGCGAGGCTCTGGTTATACCCATTAATACGGGCTGGGCGGTGGCTGGCTCACCCCCTTCAGCCAGTACCTTAGCATTAATGTCCTCATAATGGAACCTGTCTACCAACTCTCCGGTTACGAGCTCGGTGTCGCCTGAGGAATCAATACGAACCTTGGACAGCATCTGATGGACGATAACTTCAATATGCTTATCGTTTATGTTCACCCCCTGGGAGCGGTATACCTTTTGCACCTCTTCTACCAGGTATCGCTGGACTGCCTCCCTGCCCAAAATGTGCAGTATATCCTGTGGGTTAATAGAGCCATCGGTAAGTTGCTGTCCTGCCTTTATTTGGTCTCCAGTTTGAACACGAATATGGGTGGCAGCTGGAACAACATACTCTCGCTCCTCTTTCTCTTCATATTTGATGGACAGCTGACCATCTTCAATAACTACCTCACCGGCAACACGAGCCAGGAGGGCTTGAGCTTCAGTAGTTAGGGCGGCTGTTTTTGGCTTGGCTTTTGTCTTAGGGGGTTGACTAGCTAAAACTGCGCCTATATCTACCCATTGACCATTGTCCACCATGACTTGCCAGCCGGGAGGCAGTGAATATTCGTCACGGAATACCTCAGAGCTAGTAACCTTAATCCTTGCCCCCTCCTCATTATCAATCACCTCAGCCACCCCGTTTATTTCTGAGATAATGGCTTGAGCCTTAGGTGGCCTTGCCTCAAAGAGTTCTTCTACCCTAGGCAGACCGCTGGTGATATCAAGTCCTACCACACCGCCGGTGTGGAAGGTGCGTAGAGTTAGCTGGGTGCCCGGCTCACCAATACTCTGGGCGGCAATTATGCCTACTGCTGTGTTGAAGTTAACTATGTGGCCACGGGCGAGGTCTCGGCCGTAGCACCGCTGGCAAGCACCCTGCCTGGACTGACAGGTAAGTGGAGACCTGACAGGAACAATGGTTAACCCAGCAGCAACAATTTCATTTGCCTTCTGCTCATCAATTTCCTCATTCTGGTCAACGATTGTTTTTCTAGTGCGGGGATTAATCACTCTACTGGCAGCCAACCGACCTGTTATTCGCTCAACAAGTGACGGTAGTAGTCCCTTTTCTTCCGGCTCAGATATCCATATACCATCTGTAGTACCACAGTCATCCTGGAGGATAATAACATTTTGGGCAACATCAATGAGGCGCCTGGTGAGGTAACCGCTACCCGATGTCCTCAGGGCGGTATCGGCTAGTCCTTTGCGAGCGCCATGGGTAGAGATAAAGTATTCCAGAACACTGTGCCCTTCACGGAGACTCGATTTAATAGGAAAGTCGATTATTTTACCTGAGGGGTTAGTCATCAAACCCCGCATCCCTGCCATCTGTCTAATCTGGGAAATATTCCCCTTTGCCCCTGATGTTGCCATCATGTAAATGCCACCGTAGCGATTAAGGGTGTCAGTAATAGCATCAGTAAGCCTGTCAGTAGTTTCTATCCATACTTCTACAACACCATTATACCTTTCATCCTCGGTGATTAAGCCGCGTTGATACTGGTTTTCAATAATGGCAGCCCTTTCCTCGGCTTCTTCTAATAGCTTCGGCTTACTGTCAGGAACCTCAATATCGCTTATAGCTATGGTGGTCCCTGATTTGGTGGCATAGTGGAAGCCAAGTTGTTTGAGGTTGTCCAGTACCTCAGCCATATCTTCATGACTTAGTAGCTTATGGCAATCGGTTACTATTTGCTTTAAGTCTGACTTATCAATTACTTTGTTGTGGAAGCCTAGCTCTGGGGGCAAAACCTCGTTAAAGATGATCCGACCAACGCTGGTTTTAAGCCTTTGCCCCCTTTTGTCCCCATCCCTGACCTCAATCTCAGCTCTGAGGTCGACAGCGCCAAGTTCATAGGTGAGCTTTGCTACTTCGAAACTGCTGAAGACTGTGTCTTCTCCCTTGGCTCTAGGCTTGATGGCAGTCAGGTAGTAGCAACCGAGAACCATATCTAGGGTTGGGGTTACTATTGGCTCGCCACAGCTTGGTAGTAGCATATTGTGGATGCTGAGCATCATCTTTCTAGCTCCTTCGACGGCAGCTTTAGACAGAGGGATGTGGACTGCCATCTGGTCGCCATCAAAATCAGCATTGAAAGCAGGACATACCAGGGGGTGGATGCGGATGGCACTGCCATCGATGAGCACTGGCTCGAAGGCCTGAATGCTAAGTCGGTGCAGGGTGGGAGCCCGGTTAAGCAGCACCGGCCGTTCCTTGACAACCTCCTCAAGTATGTCATATACCTCTGGCTTGGCTCTCTCCACCAGCCGTCGAGCACTCTTGATGTTGTGGGCGAGGCCTTGTTCCACTAGTCGGCGCATAATAAAGGGCTTAAATAGCTCCAGAGCCATTCGTCTGGGTAAACCGCATTGGTGGAGTTTGAGTTCGGGGCCAACAACGATGACTGAGCGCCCGCTATAATCAACTCGCTTGCCGAGCAGGTTCTGACGGAAGCGTCCTTGTTTGCCACGGAGCATGTCTGAGAGTGATTTCAATTTGTGATTACCGCTGACGGAGACGGGTACCCCTCTTCTCCCATTATCGATAAGGGAATCAACTGCTTCTTGGAGCATCCGTTTCTCATTGCGGATGATAATTTCGGGTGCTCCTATTTCCAACAGGTGGCGTAATCGATTATTACGGTTGATGACCCGTCGGTATAGGTCATTAAGGTCACTGATAGCGAATCTACCGCCGTCTAGCTGAACCATAGGTCGAAGGTCAGGGGGCAGGACAGGCGACACGGTTATAATCATCCATTCTGGTTTATTGCCACTGCGGCGAAATGCCTCCACTACCTGTAGTCGCTTGCTTGCCTTCTTGCGACGTTGACCCGAAGTAGAGTGGGTTTCCTGGAGTAGCTCGTTGCGCAGTTCGTCAAGGTTAATACCCTTAAGTAATTGGAGAATAGCCTCTGCTCCCATCCCAGCCTCAAAAACCTGACCATATTTCTGTTTCATCCCATGATAGTTGCTCTCGATGAGTAGTTGCCCTACCCGGAGGTCTTTTAGCTGTTCTACATCTACAGAAAGCTGCTCTTTAAGCTGCGCCTTTTCCTCAGCCCAGTTTCGCCGGAGCTGGTTTACTTCTTCTACTGATGCTTGCTCCATCTCAGTGATTTTAGCCTCCAGGGCGCTTTGGCGCTCGGCTATTTCCTGTGAGCTTGCCTCCTCGAGTTGTCTAATTGCTTCCCGTCGTGCCTCCTCGTCTATGGAGGTGATGATATAATGGGAGAAGTACAGGACACGCTCCAGGCTTCGTGGTGATAGGTCAAGCAGTAGTCCCAACTGGCTAGGTATCCCCTTGGCAAACCAGATATGGCTTACCGGGGAGGCTAGTTCAATATGCCCCATCCGTTCCCGACGTACCTTAGCCCGGGCTACCTCGACGCCACACTTATCGCAAATAACTCCCTTGTAGCGTATCCGTTTATACTTACCACAAAAGCATTCGAAGTCTTTGGTTGGGCCAAAGATTCTCTCACAGAAAAGCCCATCCCTTTCTGGCTTCAGGGTGCGGTAGTTGATGGTCTCTGGCTTGGTTACCTCACCGTATGACCAGCTCCTAATCTGTTCCGGTGAGGCCAGGGAGATACGGATAGCATCAAAATCGTTAACTTCAAGCATTTTCTTCTTCTACCTCGGCTTCAGACTCTGCTTCCGGTTCAGGTACTTCAGTAGTTTCCCCAGCAGGGGTTACTTTTTCACCTTCCACCTCGACTTTAAGTTCTGCTTCCAGTTCAGGTACCTCTGTTTCCAGTTCGGGTACTTCAGTAATTTCCCCAGCAGGGGTTACTTTTTCACCTTCTATCTCAACTTTAAGCTCTGCTTCCAGTTCAGGTACTTCTGTTTTCCCAGCAGGGGTTATCTTTTCTTCAGTAATCACCTCAATGTCAAGCCCTAAGCTTCGTAGTTCCTTAACCAGAACCTTAAACGATTCTGGCACGCCGGGTTGGAGAATGTCCTCATTCTTAATTATAGACTCATAGGTTTTGGCTCGACCGGTCACATCATCTGACTTGATGGTCAGAAACTCCTGGAGGTTGTGGGCAGCGCCATAGGCTTCCAGTGCCCATACCTCCATTTCACCAAAGCGTTGGCCCCCGAATTGGGCCTTACCCCCCAGAGGTTGTTGGCTAATCAATGAGTAGGGTCCAGTAGAGCGGGCATGAACCTTATCTTCAACTAGGTGATTCAGCTTCATTATATAGATGTTACCCACTGTTACCGGCTGGTCAAATGGCTCGCCGTTGTATCCATCGCGAAGTATAACCTTGCCGATGATGGGTGGGGTGAGGTTCATTTCAGTGCTGACCTTGTCTACGGCTTGCTCCAACTCCTGTGCATTAAGGTCTCGGCTAGCTATGTCTAGGTCTTCGAGCCATAGGCGCAAGCAAACCTCCTTTGCCTCTCCCGGGTAATCATCACTGAACACCCTCTCTCCGTCGTAGCCACGGCTTTCAAGCCATGCCTTAGCCAGTTCCAATTGCATGGTGGTGTTCTCGTTACCAGGGTCAAGGTTGATTGCCCCTGCTTTTTGAGCAAGCCAAACCCTGGCCAGGGCATCCTCAATAGCAGTGTCGTCAGCACCATCAAAGACGGGGGTAAGCACCTTGAAGCCCAGTGTCTGAGCACTCCAGCCCAAATGGGTTTCCAGAACTTGGCCAATATTCATACGGGATGGCACGCCTATAGGATTGAGGATAATATCTACTGGTGTGCCACCAGGAAGGAAAGGCATGTCCTCAGCTGGGGCTATGATAGAGATGACCCCCTTATTTCCATGCCGCCCGGCTAGCTTATCCCCTACAGAAACTCTTCGTTTCTGAGCAACCCAGACTTGTACCCATTGATTAACCCCAGCAGGTAGGTCATCGCCAGAGAAGACCTTCACATTAATTGCTTTGCCCCACTCACCGTGGGGTACCCGCAGGGAGGTGTCCTTTACTTCTCGGGCTTGCTCGCCAAAGATAGCCCGTAGAAGTTTCTCTTCAGCAGATAGCTCGGTTTCCCCCTTTGGAGTAATTTTACCTACTAGTATATCGCCTGGGCTTACCTCGGCACCAATGCGAATAATGCCGTCTTCATCAAGCTCACGCAAGCTTTCCTCACCTACATTAGGTATATCTCTGGTGATTTCCTCGGGTCCTAACTTGGTATCCCGGGCTTCTAGCTCATGCTTCTCAATGTGAATAGAGGTAAACTTATCCTCCTCAACCAAGCGATTGCTAATGATGATAGCGTCCTCGAAGTTATAACCTTTCCAACTCATAAAGGCGCACAGCACATTTTGCCCTAGAGCCAGCTCCCCCTGTTCAGTAGCTGAGCTATCGGCTAGAACCTGTCCCGCCTCTACCCGGTCCCCATTGTTTACTATGGGGCGCTGATTAATGCAGGTTCCCTGATTGGTGCGCACGAATTTCATTAGCGGGTATGGTCTCTTATTACCGTCATCCTCGGTAACCACAATCTGCGAGCTAGTAACCGAGGTTACCACGCCGGCATTTTGGGCAAAGAGCACCTGTCCACTATGCTTGGCAGCTTCTATTTCCATACCAGTAGCTACCAAAGGTGCCTCGGGGCGAACCAGGGGCACAGCTTGCCGCTGCATATTAGAGCCCATCAGGGCACGATTAGCATCATCATGCTCTAGGAAGGGTATTAGTGAAGCGGCAACGCTGAATACTTGCTTGGGTGATACGTCCATAAAATCAATTTTATCAGGTACAGC
Organism: Dehalococcoidia bacterium; assembly: GCA_030640595.1. Taxonomy (GTDB): domain Bacteria; phylum Chloroflexota; class Dehalococcoidia; order Dehalococcoidales; family DAOWJC01; genus DAOWJC01. The sequence continues at coordinate 33,786 of DAOWJC010000081.1, forward strand.
CTGTAGGTAACGGTCGGCCAACCTGGCTTCAACCCTTTCCTCTACAAATTGACTATTTTGGTCAAGCTGGGCATTAGCTTGGGCAATAGTATATTTGTCCTCCTCGTCGGCTGATAGGTAAGCAACCTCGTCAGAGACGAAGGGCACCACCCTTACAATTCTGGGAGGTAGCTTAGATAGTCTACTGACATGCTTGGGAGTAATGGTAGCCCCAGCTTTTACTATGGTATTACCATTGTCGTCAAGCACTGCCTCCCTGGTTGTTTTACCTAGCAATTTGTCATAGTCGGCTGATATATAAACGACGGCATCGGTGAGGGGCACTACCTTTATAGCTCTGGCAGCCGGTAGCTTAGATAGCCTACTGACATGCTTGCGGGTAATGGTAGCCCCAGCTTCTACTAAGGTATTACCGTAGTTGTCAACTACTGCCTCCCTGGTTGTTTTCCTTAGCAGTCCGTCATAGCTATTGCTCACCCCGGTAATAACCCAGCGGTATGGTGTCTCAATAAAACCATGCTCATTAATCACGCCGTAGGTGGCTAAAGAGCCGATGAGACCGATGTTAGGTCCCTCCGGTGTTTCAATGGGGCAGATTCTACCATAGTGGGAAAAGTGGACATCACGGACATCAAAGCCAGCGCGCTCACGAGACAGACCTCCTGGTCCCATTGCTGATAAGCGACGCTTATGAGTTAGCTCAGCCAGTGGGTTGGTTTGATCCATAAATTGTGATAGCTGTGAGCCACCGAAGAACTCCCTGATTGCTGCCACCACGGGGTGAATATTGACCAGAGCTCGGGGGGTAACTGCCTCATTGCTGGTAATGCTCATACGCTCCCTGGCTACCCTCTCCAGGCGCAATAATCCGATGCGGAACTGCTCTTGAATCAGCTCGCCAACAGTTCGCACTCGCCGGTTTCCTAGATGGTCAATATCATCTGTGGTATCAGCACCATTATTAACCATAATGATGTGCCTGACTATCTCGACAATATCTTCCTTGGTTAGAGTTCGTTGACTTTCTGGAACCTCAAGCCCTAACCGCTTATTAAGCTTATAACGACCTACACTCCCCAGGTCATAACGCTGGGAATTAAAGAACAGGTCGTTTATTAGTTTTCTGGCACTTTCAATATTGGGTGGGTCGCCAGGGCGTAATTTTCTATAGATATCAATCAAGGCCTCAGGCTCGTCCCTAACCAAAGGCTCACGCTCTATAGTTGACCTGATAAATCGGTGCTCTGGAGAATCATCCTCTTTGGTGAACAAGCTGAGCAGTTGCTCATCACTACTGTAACCAAGAGCACGTAGCAGCGTGGTAATAGGAATCTTCCGTTTGCCATTTATCTTGGCTGAGATTACATCTCGGTTGCTGGCGTCAAACTCCAGCCAAGCCCCGCGGCTAGGAATTAGCTTGGCACGACATAATTCACGGCCACTGGTGGCATCTTCTTCAATGGTGAAGTAAATACCGGGGGAACGGAGTAACTGGCTTACTACTACCCGTTCAGCGCCACTGGTAATGAAGGTGCCTTTAGCTGTCATCAGAGGGATGTCGCCCAAAAATAGGTCTTGTTCCTTGATTTCCCCGGTTCCTTTAACCAGCAACTTTGCTCTGACATAGAGAGGGACTGAGTAGGTCAGGTCTTGCTGGCGACACTCTGGCTCAGTTTTCCAACTGTGAGGAATGCGGAACTCATAGTCTGTGAAGCTAAGCTCGAACCTGTTGCCAGTGACATCCTTGATAGGCGATACCCCCCCCAGCAATTGCTTTAGTCCCTTTTCCTGAAACCAGAGGAATGAGTTTAATTGAACTTCAATTAGATTAGGTACATCTAGTATCTGGGGTAACCTGGCATAAGATTTTCTGGAAACAGCAGGCATTCTCTTTCTAGTGTGTGTTGGTGACGCGAAAACCATTCCTAGCTCTACTCCTTAAAACAGGCACGCAAAATTTTTGCATTACTGTGGTACTAATGCTGAGTAAGACCTGTGGCTAATAGAGAGATATAAATAAGGTAAAACCTTAGGAGGCATAATTAACAATCTACAATCATACCACTAGAATTTATATTTGTCAAGTCTTGTGTCATCAAGGGTGCTTCTCAATAATGATTGACGAATAATCAATCCTGTTTTACACTTCTACCAAAAAGGTAGGAGTGTAGCAGAGATGGACTATATGGGGCTAGAAAAGGTGGCTAGCAAGATGGCGATGGACATAGTAACAAGGGCAAGTGTAATTGAAATGCCGAAGTGTAAGTTCTGCGGTTCTAGTGATGTGGTAAAGAATGGCACAAGGGCTGGCACGCAATACTGGCTTTGTAAGGAATGTGGCAGGGGTTTTGTGGACAACAAGGCTCTGCCAAAGAGCAGATACCCGATAGAAGCGGTAAGCTCGGCGTTGTATATGTATTTTACAGGTTCATCTCTTAACGACATTAAGAGGTATATAGAACAGCAATTCGGCACGGAGTTGCCTTCTGATTCAACCATATATAACTGGGTGGTAAAATTCTCCGAAATAGCCTCAAAAGAAGCTAAACAACATAAACCGACATCAATAGGCAATGTCTGGATTGCGGATGAGCTTTTTCTGTCAATCGGGGGCAAGAGATATTATCTCTGGGATGTCATAGACAGCAAAACAAGATACCTTATAGCCACCTACCTATCACCGAGGCGTGGAACGCAAGAAGCCAAGAAGTTAATGGAATTGGCTTCAGAGAGAGCAGGGATAGTGCCTAAAGTGGTAATCACAGACTCGCTTGCCAGTTACCTAGACGGCATAGAGCTTGCCTTCGGCTCGGAAACAAAGCACATCCAGAGCCACCCGTTTGCCAAAGAGGATAGCACCAGCCTTATTGAGAGGTGGCACGCCACGCTACGGGAACGCACAAAGGTAATGTGGGGAATGAAGAAGCCAGAAACAACTAGGGTGATACTGGATGGCTTTTTGGTGTTCTACAACTACTTTAGACCGCACGAAAGTTTGAATGATAAAACACCCGCAGAAGTAGCAGGCATAGATTATCCTTATAAGAATTGGCTGGATGTGGTGAAAAGCCAATCTCCATTAGGGCAATCTAATGAAAAAACTGATATACCGCTTGATGAAGAAGAGGTCGTTATCCATCCAACAAAGCCTTACAGGAAAAGGTTAAAACCAAAGAAGAAACGAAGGATAAGAGGCAGAATACAGACTACTTTAAGAGAGGTGAGACTATGAGTGTAAAATCAACACTACCGCATTATAGACCTTCGGACAAATTAGTTGCTAAACACCTTGCTCGGTATCTTATTTTAGGATATGATGAGCGGTCAAAATCGCTTGGGTTATGGCGTAGGCTAAGGCTAACTTTACGTGTCCGTTTCTTACTTCCTCTTCGGTATGTCCTTCCACGACTTTGGACAAAAAGGGGTCGTAACGAGATAAGAAACCCCTGTAGCCTGAATCATCAATGTCCGCCATTCTTTCAGGAATTAATTTTAGCTCTTCGTGCCATTTATCAAGAAAGGCAGTTAGAATCTGGTCAAAAACCCCTTCATTCTCTTGTCTATCCATTTGAATCTCCTTTGGAGTCTAGTATAGGGGTGAGAGATAATGTTAGTCAATCAAAACAGAGAAGCACCGTCATCAAGGGGGTTAGGAAACATGCCAGAAGGAATTATCCCGCACCACTTAACGAATAAGCTCTGTCAAA
>DAOWJC010000051.1 GCA_030640595.1 Dehalococcoidia bacterium
GAGAGGTCTCTAGCTTCGATTACCGAGATTTTCATTCTTCCTTCTGCAACTCTTCCAGCTCTTTATCAACCTCGCCTCTTTAGCCGCTATCGCCCCTTCTTGAAAATGTTAAAAAATCTGTCCTCATACTCTTCAAACAGGTTCCAGTGGTCAAGCTCAGCTTTTAGCTCGTGGGGTTCAATCTCACCCGCTGAAACCTTCCTGAAAAGCTCGTCAATCCTTACTCTGGCATCAGCCGGGATACCACTGGCGTCTATATCTAAAAGTCCTCTAGAGCCCATCTGCAATAGGTTATTTCGCATAGAGCTTCTGGTCATTTCATAAATAAACTTCATTAATGACACATCCCAGAGTTCATCCTCACCCCGAATTATGGAGGCTAGTGGGTCACCACGCTTATCAATCGCCTCATTTAGCTTACTTACTACCGATGGCAAATTATCAGATACGATATTAAGCTCTTTAGGCTCATTCTTGTAAGTATAAAAGAGCCCCGGGGCATCAGAACCGTGTGTCCTGATTAGCGCCTCAAAGTATCTCCTAGCTTCTAAGCTAAACCCTTCAAGTCGGGAAAGATAATAGGGCGTTACAATCCTCGGCTTCTCGGCGATTACCCTGCCCTCTCTAATTACAGTTTCGGTGATATTCTTTACCAGCTCCGAGTAAGCCGGTTCGGTAACCAGGTAGTAGTATATATTTGTGGTGCCGAAGGTGGATAGGCTCTGCTTGGGCGCTCTTAATATCTCAGTGTGCCTAACTGCTTCTCTAATTCTCTCGTCATCAAAATCCATTAGATTCCTCGTCAAACATCAATCATTATGCCTAATCTAAGGTTAATAGCTCCTGCTTATATTCGTCCAAAAGCTTAAGGTATTGTGAGTCCAGTTGAGCCTGAATCTTACGCCATTCCTCCTGGAACTGCGGCTGTTTTTCCACATCCACCTTGATTCTCACCATTGAGCCTAGCTGCTGTTGAACTGCCTGTTGTACTTTGGCTTCAAATTCAATTTTTAAACTCTCATAAGCCTGTTTTCTCTGCTGTTCACCCTGCTCCAGATAATGAGTGAAGAGACGCCTTATCTTGCTGTAGACATTTTCCACATCCACCTTATTATTCTTTATAACTTTAAGCCCCTCCATTGCCCTTTTATTATTTCTTTTAGCTAAATCGCTCCTGGGCAGGTCGATATTTCTGCTTAGTATCTCCCCGGTCCCCTCTATGATATACCTTCTTACCTTTTCCTCATACTGACTCAGTTCATCTACCAGATTGCAACCTATCTTAATATACCTGGCAGCCAGCTTTTCCCCCTCGGGGACATATTTCCATTTCAGGCGCTCCTCATCACTTGGCTCGTCTAACTTTGCTATCTTTTCCATAGCTATCTCACGGGCGCTCTTTATATCACCCATCTACTTCTCCGATACATCCCTCAACCCTTACTAACATTATACTAGATAGTTTAAAGGGCTTAAAGCTCCACAAATTAGAGATTGTTTATGTTCACTATAGTAAATGATATAATTTAATAGCTGATAGTTATGGAGAAAGATTTTGAAATTGTAGACCATACGGCTGATGTTGGCATTATAGCCTATGGCGCCGATATGAATCAGGCGTTTGCCAATGCGGCGAGGGCTTTGTTCAGCCTGATAACCGAGCTTGATGATGTGGATGAGGTTCTGCATCGGGATACTGAGCTAACTGCCCCTGATGAAGAAAGCCTGCTGGTAGAGTGGTTAAACGAGCTTATTTATTTATTTGATGTTGAGAATATTCTCTTTAAGAGGTTTGATATTACCCAGCTTAATAATACCCAGCTTAAAGCTAGAAGCTATGGGGAGAAGGTAGATAGCTCAAAGCATAAACTGAAAATAGGGGTCAAGGCAGCCACCTACCATATGCTAAAGGTTGACAAAGATGATGGCTGCAAGGTTCAGGTATTATTTGATATTTAATGGAGGGGGAATGCCAGCACCCTGGAAAGAAGTAGTGCGTAAGATAGATGACTACCGCTGGGAAATTCCGCGGAGCTATAAGCAAGGCATGTCTGTGCCTGGTTTAATCTTCACCAGCGAATCTATGCTCAACCATATCTGGGAGGAGCAGGTCTTTCAACAGGTAGCTAATGTGGCTTTCCTGCCCGGCATTGTCGACCATTCACTGGCCATGCCTGATATTCACTGGGGGTATGGTTTCCCTATTGGTGGGGTAGCGGCGACTAGGATAAAGGATGGCGTGGTATCACCCGGGGGCGTCGGTTTTGATATTAATTGCGGCGTGAGGCTGCTACGAACCAATCTTACCGAGGAAGAGGTAAGACCCAAAATTGAACGGCTAATTAATGAGCTTTTTGTCAGTATCCCATCGGGGTTAGGTTCCAAAGGCAAGATAAGGGTAAGTGACAGGGAGCTGGATGAAGTATTGGTCAAGGGTAGCCAGTGGGCGGTAAGAAAGGGTTACGGGGAAGTTGAGGACGTTGTAGTCACCGAAGAGTCGGGCTGTATGAAGGGAGCAGACCCGGATAAGGTAAGTAGCAAGGCTAAAAAGCGCGGTATCCCGCAATTGGGAACCCTGGGTTCAGGTAATCACTTTCTGGAGGTAGCGGTGGTGGCTGAGATTTATGACCAAGAGGCGGCTAGGACTATGGGTATCGGTGATGTTGGACAGGTGGTTGTCTGGATTCATACTGGCTCCCGGGGCTTTGGGCACCAGGTTTGTAGTGATTATTTAGAGTTGATGGGTGAGGCAGTAAAAAGATATGGCATTAGCCTGCCCGACCGACAGCTTGCCTGTGCCCCGGTAAGCTCACCAGAAGGCAAGGATTACCTGGCAGCTATGGCATGCGCCGCTAATTACGCCTGGACTAACCGTCAGTGCATCACTCACTGGACTAGAGAGTCCTTTGTTAAGGTCTTTGGCAAGAGCCTGAGTGAACTGGGACTGGAGCAGATTTATGATGTGTGTCACAATATCGCTAAGATAGAAGAATACACTATCGATGGTGACAAACAAGGCCTTTGTGTTCACCGCAAAGGAGCCACCAGAGCCTTCCCCGCCGGACACCCCGATATCCCCGATATTTACCGGAATATAGGTCAGCCGGTTCTCATTCCTGGGGATATGGGGCGTTGTTCCTACATATTATTGGGCACAGAAACAGCTATGAAGGAGTCCTTTGGCTCCACCTGCCACGGTGCCGGTCGGGTGCAGAGTCGGGCGGCGGCTAGGCGTAGCCTCAGAGGGGTTGATGTTGCCCGGGCGCTAGCCGCCAGAGGGATTACGGTCAAGACAGGTGACATGGGTTCACTGGCTGAGGAGGCTTCCGAAGCCTATAAGGATGTATCTGAGGTGGTTGATGTAACCCATAACGCAGGCATCTCCCGTAAGGTAGCCAAGGCAACACCCATAGGTGTGATTAAGGGGTAAACGGATGCCAATTCATCTGCCTTCGCCAAGCCAAAAAGGGGGTATGCCGTTAGCCGAAGCCATTGCCAGGCGAAGGTCAATAAGAGGCTTCACCCCTCAACCTATCTCCCAATTACAGCTATCACAAATACTTTGGGCTGCCCAGGGCATTACTGATACCTGGGGGAGATATAGAGCGGTGCCCAGTGCCGGGGCTACCTACCCGCTGGAAATTTTTGTAGTTTGTGGCAAGAATGGCGTTGAGGGAATAGACGCTGGCATATACCAATATAATATTGCTCGCCACTCATTGACCCTGCACTACGAAGGGGATGTAAGATTAGCCTTAGCCGGAGCAGCACTGGGTGAAGAAGGTATTTATGAAGCCCCGGTAGATATAGTTATCTGCGCTATATTCGAGCGGACGACTCTAGACTATGGCAGTAGAGGGGAAAGGTATGTGCATATAGAGGTAGGGCATGCCGGACAGAATATCTATCTTCAAGCTGCTGCTCTTGGTCTGGCTACAGTAGCCATCGGTGCCTTTAATGACGAGCAGGTCAGGGAAGTGCTACGGCTGGATAAGCAATATAAGCCGTTATATATAATGCCCGTGGGCAAGCCGGCTTGAAATTAGCCCTTTATTACCCCCGGTAAGAAGTTGATATGGGGGACCTTGGCTAAAATGAAAGATACAGTGCAAAACTGGATGGAGAAAGAGGCTGAAAAGTTTTTGAAAGACATTGGTATCAAAAAGGGGCAAAAGGTATTGGACTTTGGGTGTGGCTCGGGTAATTATACTGTTCCTACGGCAAGAATAGTCGGGGAAGAGGGTTTGGTATATGCATTGGATAAAGATAAAACAACCTTAGATGAATTAATGCACAAAGTTGAATTGATGGGGTTGAAAAATATACTAAGATTAGATACATCGCAGGAGTCAAGGATCGGATTAGATGATGAATCCGTTGATGTAGTCCTTATTTATGATGTTCTGCATTATTACTATTTCCCCAAGGCGGAGGATAGAAAACGACTGTTACGAGAAGTTTATCGAGTTTTGAAGCCAAACGCTGTCCTTTCGCTTTATCCAGCTCACCTTGAGTCAAACATGGAGCCAAAATTAGGGGAGGTTAAGAGAGAAATAGAGGAGGCAAACTTTTATCTAGAAGGCGGATATTCTGGGATGCGTATGGTTCATGATGATAATCTTGTAAAAGGTAGAGTAATGAATTTCAGGAAGGGTGGATAGGTCTAGGGTAACGGCTAGTGTGATGACCAATAGTTCCAAACTCTGTTCAGTTCTTTAACCCAAAAAGTGAGTTCATCACCGCCGTGGAAAAGACCTAAATCTCTCGCCAACTTGAAGAATCCCTCGCCCGGTTTATTATCTGCTTGAACAATTACCACCGCTGATAGCATAGGGCGATGTTCCTGATGCTCATAACGATTAATATCGTCAAGCATCCCCCATAAAATAGGGTTATGTGGCTCAAGCCCAACTAGTAGCCCTACTTCTGTATAATTAGTTAGTGTTTTTACTCGTGCCACCTCTTTAAGTTTTTCATAAATAGGTTCATGCATGTTAACGCTCCTTTTCCTGCTGAGCTTTTTGTTTCAACAGCCAGTATTCTACACTGTCGGCCAGGGCTAGCCAGCTAGCCTCTATGATATTGGTTGAGCCGCCCACTGTTCGCCACTCCTCAACCCCATCACTGGACTCAATAAGGACACGAACCTGAGCCCCGGTGCCGACATTTTCTTCAAGGATGCGAACCTTATAGTCGACTAACCTCACCTGAGCTAAGTTGGGATAGAATTGTAATAAAGCCTTGCGTAGCGCCTGGTCTAAGGCGTTAACTGGACCTTTACCCTCGGCTGCAGTATGCATTACTTCGGTGCCTACCCTCACCTTTATCATTGCCTCAGCTAATGTCTCCTCTAGGCTTTTTCGGGTCGGTAGGCGTCGTCTTTTCTCTATCACCACCATAAAATCAACCAGCTCAAAGGGTGGTTGGTAATCCGGCTTAGCCCGGTGGAGCAATAGCTCAAAGGAGGCTTCGGCATTCTCATACTGGAATCCCCGGCTCTCCAGCAATTTAACCTGCTCCAGCAGCTTCTGTGCTTCCTTACCTTTTACTGGTAAATCTAAGCCTATTTCCTTTGCCTTGTATAGAATATTCCTCTTCCCTGACAGCTCAGATACCACTGCCCTCGGCAGATTGCCTACCTGAGTTGGGTCTACATGCTGATAGCTTTCCGCCCACTTGCTCATGGCGAAAACGTGAAGTCCGCCTTTGTGACTAAAGGCACTGGTTCCGACGTAGGGTGAGAAGGCATCAGGGACAAGATTAGCCACCTCGCTTACATAGCGGGATACTTCGGTTAGCTTGGCTAACTGCTCATCAGTGACGCAATCAATACCCATTTTAAGCTTCAAATCGGGGATAACCGAGCAAAGGTTAGCATTGCCACAGCGCTCACCATATCCGTTAATCGTGCCCTGAACCTGGGTGACCCCAGCGCTTACTGCAGCCAGGGTGTTAGCCACTGCCAATTCACTATCATTATGGGCGTGAATACCTAAGAGGACATTAGTTGCCTTCCTGGCTGCCTCAATGGCGACCGTTATCTCATTAGGCAGTGTGCCCCCATTGGTATCACAGAGCACAAGGCAATCAGCCCCGGCTTCGGCAGCAGTTACCAAACAACGCAGACTATAATCAGGGTTAGCCTTAAAGCCGTCAAAGAAGTGCTCAGCATCAAAGAAAACGGTAAGCCTTTTTGCCTTGAGGTAGCCTATTGAGTCAGCAATCATGCCCAGATTTTCATCCAGGGTGGTTTCCAGCACCTGGGTAACCTGTAACTCCGAGCTTTTGCCAACAATGGTAACCACCTCTACCCCGGCGCTGGCCAGAGCCAGCAAGTTAGCGTCGGTTTCAGCTTTAGCCTTGGGTCGCCTGGTGCTACCAAAGGCGACCAGTTTGGAGTGAGGAAGAGCCTGGCTCCGAGCCTTGTTGAAGAACTCAATATCCTTGGGATTGGAGCCAGGCCACCCGCCTTCTATAAAATGGATGCCCAGCTCATCAAGCTTTTGGGCAATATGTAGCTTATCAACCACCGAGAAGGAAATACCCTCTCGCTGTGCCCCATCCCGAAGCGTGGTATCATAAAGCTGAACTGATGACAATCTCTAGCCTCCTATCTTCCCGGCAATCAAGTCCCCCATCTCCTTCGTCCCCACCCTTATTTTACCTTCACTCATTATATCATAGGTGCGGTAACCCAGTTGTAAGACCTCTTCGACTGCTGCCTCAACGGTCTGTGCCTCTTTGGTTAAACCAAAGGAGTAGTGCAGCATCATAGCCATACTGAGAATGGTAGCAATGGGGTTAGCCATGTTCAGTCCGGCACGACGGGGGGCACTGCCATGAATGGGTTCATACATACCGAATATGTTGACGCCCTCCCGTGGCACCCCGGCCAGACTGGCTGAAGGCAGCATCCCCATAGAACCAGCCAGCATTGATGCCTCATCGGTAAGGATATCACCAAACGTGTTCTCAGTAACCAGCACATCAAAGTGGGTAGGATTTTGAATCAGCCGCATAGCGCAAGCATCAACCAGCATGTGCTCCAGCTCTACATCAGGATATTTCTCAGCCACCTCTGTAGCTACCTGACGCCATAGTCGGGATGATTCAAGCACATTGGCTTTATCCACAGACACCAGTTTTTTATGCCGACCTCGTGCCAGCTCAAAGCCAACCCTGACAATACGCTCGATTTCCTGTTCTGAGTAGGTCATTGAATCAACAGCCCGCCGACCCCGTGATGTCTGCCACCGCCTTTTGGGTCGGCCAAAATAGAGACCCCCGGTAAGCTCGCGAACAAATATGAAATCCACCCCTTTAATAATCTCTGGCTTCAGGTTGGTGGCATCAATAAGCATAGGAAAGACTTTGACCGGGCGTAGATTGGCGAACAGCCCCAGTCCTTTCCTTAGTGCCAGCAGACCATCTTCAGGGTGAACCTTAGCCCTGGGGTCGTCCCACTTGGGTCCACCGACGGCGCCAAGCAGCACCGCATCACAGCTTTTGCACATTTTCAAGGTATCCTCAGGTAATGCCGCCCCAGTCTCGTCAATGGCGACGCCCCCTATCAGTCCGTAGTGCAGGTTAAAATTGTGCCCAAACCTGTCGCCTGTTGCCTGCAAGACCTTGATGGCTTCACTAGCCACCTCAGGACCAACGCCGTCACCGGGTAAAACCGCCAGATTAAATTGCATTAACTTCTCCTGCTAGCTAATCTCTTTTTAGTATGTTCAATAAGCCCGCCGGCAGCAATTAGCTCAGCCATAAAATCGGGGTAAGGCTTGGCAGTAAATACCATGTCTTTGGTCAGGTTCCTTATCTTGCCGCTGGACAAATCAACCTCAAGCAAGTCGCCAGCCTCAGTTTCATCCACTACATTGTCGCATTCAAGCAGTGGCAAGCCAATATTTATAGCATTGCGGAAGAAGATGCGGGCAAAGCTTTTGGCTATTATACAGGATATGCCTGACGCTTTAATCGCCAGCGGGGCGTGTTCCCGTGACGAACCACAGCCGAAGTTAGTGGTCGCCATCATTATATCCCCCGACTGCACCTTATTTACAAAGTCCTTGTCTATATCCTCCATACAGTGCTTTGCCAGCTCCGCCGGGTCAGACACATTCAGGTAACGCGCCGGGATAATCACATCAGTATCAACATTAGCCCCATATTTATGAACCTTGCCTTTTAGCATCAGGGAGCTACCTCCTTAACTAAGGTTTTTACCAACCCCTCACCCTTTATCCCTCTCCCCTTCATAAGGGGAGAGGGAAGAGTATTTTTTAAAGGTGCTTCGCCCCTTTTAATCCCCTTTGCGCAATATTTAGGGAGTTTAGCTTTGAGTATCTTTTAGCTTCTTTTCTATCTTTTCCCACTTTTCCCTATGTTCACTAATATCCTTTGCTATCACATCCATGCCTTTCCGTGGCGTCCCCTTCTTAGTATCTAAAATTATTGGACAATTCTCGTTATCTAACTTAGCCTTCCCTTCAGAAATCTTGTGGCTCAACTTCTCCGTTACAAGCTTTTCCCAATCACGACGGGTAAGTATGTAGAAGTCAGGCCTTTGCTCAACCGTCTTATTTTCATAGTCAACAAAAACCAACACGCTGTTCTCATCGGAAATCCCTTTACACATAGGCCAATCTTTAACCTGCTTTGCCTTGACCTGTATCCTCAACATTTTTGTTTCCGCATCAACAAGAATGTCAGTCTTTTTCCTTGTTCCCAAGGTTAGCTGAGCGTAAACTTTTCTTTTACAGAGTTCACTCGCAACAGCATACTCTCCCGCTAGTGATAAATGTTCTTTGGATATTTTCTCTATTTCAGCCATCTCGTTACACCCCCACCAAAGCCTTCCCAAAATCCTTTACTTTGGGTGGCTTTTTGCCTTATTTTACCTCCTCCGGGCTGGCAATCCTGCCCATTATAGCACTGGCGGCGGCAACGGCTGGATTAGCCAGGTAGACCTCTGACTTGGGGCTGCCCATCCTGCCGACAAAGTTGCGGTTGGTGGTGGAGATGCACCGCTCACCATCAGCCAGAACTCCCATATGACCGCCAAGGCAGGGACCACAGGTCGGTGTGCTGACCACAGCCCCGGCTCTTATAAAGATTTCAATAAGCCCCTCAGCCAGGGCATCAAGATATACCTGCTGTGAGCCGGGGAGAATAATACAGCGCACTCCTGGGTGCACCTTTCTTCCCCTTAATATTTGGCCGGCAACTCGTAGGTCTTCAAGGCGACCGTTGGTGCAACTACCAATTACCGCCTGGTCTATTTTTATATTATCTACCTGACTGACCGGTCTAGTGTTTGCTGGGGAGTGGGGTATGGCAACCTGAGGCTCAATAGCCGAAACATCATACTCGATGACCTGCGAATATTCACCGTCTGGCTCATAGACTTTATAGGGGCGTTTTGCCCGAGGCTTAACATAATCCAGGGTCTTATCATCTACTCTGAAAATACCGGCTTTAGCTCCGGCTTCAACAGCCATATTAGCCATGGTAAATCGTCCGTCTATGGACAGGTTGCCTATTGCCTCACCGGTAAACTCTATTGCCGAATACAGGGCACCATCCACACCAATGTCGCCGATGGTATATAAGATTAAGTCCTTACCCCCCACCCATTCACCTAGACTCCCATGGTAAACCAGCCTAATCGTAGGCGGCACTTTCATCCAGATGTCTCCAGTTGCCATGGCGGCAGCAATGTCGGTTGACCCCATGCCAGTAGCGAAGGCTCCCAGAGCACCATAGGTGCAGGTATGCGAATCGGCTCCAATAACTACATCTCCAGGTAGTACCAAGCCCTGCTCGGGTAGAAGCACATGCTCGATACCCATTTGCCCGACTTCAAAGTATATTACCCCCTGCTCATAGGCAAACTCTCGCATCAGCTTAGCCTGCTCGGCAGAGGC
>DAOWJC010000093.1 GCA_030640595.1 Dehalococcoidia bacterium
TAACTGCCTGGGCACCAGCTTCTTGAATAAAGCGAGCAGCATTATGCAGGGCATCTGAGATACTGATGTGGTAGGTCATAAACGGCATATCACCAACTACCATCGCCTGTTTTGTGCCTCTAACCACAGCTCTGGTATGGTGTAGCATCTCCTCCATAGTTACTGGTATAGTTGATTCGTAACCCAGGACAACCATACCCAGGCTATCTCCAACCAGAATTAGGGGTATTCCTACCTCATCAATTATCTTAGCTGTGGTGTAGTCGTAAGCGGTGAGCATAGCAATCTTCTCACCCTTTTGCTTCATTTCTTTTATTTGATTTATAGTTACACGCATTTGTTCCTCCCTAAAAAGATACTGCCTCGACGGCTCGTTTAGTTTTAGTGATAGCATTTTTGGCATCAACATATACCAGCTTGGGGGTAAAGTTGCGGGCCTCCGTATCCGCAACATGGCAATAGGAGAGAATAGTAACAGTGTCCCCTTTAGCACCCAGTCTGGCAGCAGCACCATTTAGACAGATTTCGCCGTTCTCCCCCTCGATAGCATAGGTAGTAAAACGGGCACCATTGTTGATGTTCAACACCTGCACCTGTTCATGGGGAAGGATATCGGCTTCTTCCATAAGCTTTTTGTCAATGGTAATACTACCTTCATAGTCCATATTGACATTGGTAACGCAGGCTCGATGGATTTTGCTTTTAAGCATTATTCTCACTAGACTCCTCCTATATTCAGTCAGGTTGTTTTAGTATGGCCTCTAACTCTTTGGCTTTATCTTGATTTATTTTCCCCTTGGCCAGTGCAACCGGGATGGTCTGGAGACCAAGCTCACGGTAGGTGGAGAGCAGGGTAGGAGCTACTTTTTGTAAAGCGTTGAGGTGCTTTTTAATGGTGCCGGTATCACCACGGGCAATCGGACCGGTCAGGCATTGGGGTATACCAACAGTGTCAATGTTATTAATTGTCCCTCGTAGCAGTGGGAGCAGCGCCTGAGTAGCTTGATGCGGGGGGATGTCAAAGGTTTGCCACAGGTCAGTAGCTAACTTGACTAGAGTTACCAGGTAATTGCAGGCAATAAATGCTGAGGCATGATAGACTGCTTTATCGCTTGCCTTTAGCTCTATCCACTGACCATCAAGGGCAGTAGCCATATCCTTAAGTGTATTTAGCAGCGGTTCCTCAGCCTCCAAGGCGAAGGTTGAACCAGGCATATTGTCTATGGCTTGTCTTACACTGGCAAAGGTCTGCAAGGGGTGAAAGACGCCGACCTGGGCACCTAATTTCCTGGCTGGTTCCAGGATGTCAGTTGAATCAGCACCACTACAGTGAACTACACTTTGTCCGGAGCGCCACTGTATTTCGGAGGCTACAGAAGCAATAGCATCATCGGGGGTGGTAATGAAGACAAGCTCAGCGGTGTCAGCCACACCTTGGTTGTTATCAAATACTTGGCAGCCACTGACTGCCTGTGCCAGACTTCTGGCTGAGGTCTGGCTTCGACTGGATACAGCCACTACCGGGTAGCCCCTATTGCTCAATCTAACCGCTAGGGCAGTGCCTACGGTCCCTGCCCCAATGAATCCTAGCTTGAGCATTTTAGTTCTCCATCCCAGCCGAGTTCATATAAAAATGCCCTCTCCGACACAGCCAGAGAAGGCATTCAAGATTCCGCTTCAATTGTTGCCGTCTCGGTCGCATCCGATCCAAGCGACTAATAATAACTATTTTGAGCAGCTCACCGCCCAATGGGTCGATGGCTATTAACTTACTCTCGTATCAATTGTATAAGGCTAATGCCAGTTTGTCAATGGTTCTTATTTCAGACAAAGGTCGCATTGAAAATCACCTGGTAAACCAGATAAACAGGCCAGTGCCGGCAAGTCCCATACCGGCAGCAAAGTAGAACACTGAGTTAATACTGACAAAATCGGCCATAACCCCGCCTAAAAGCGGACCTATAGCCATGCCTATGCTCATCGCCATGGTAATTACGGCGATAGTTGAGCCCATACCAAATCTTCTGCCTTCGTCTACCATTAGTGCTGAGGCAGCAGGCAGAGAAA
>DAOWJC010000045.1 GCA_030640595.1 Dehalococcoidia bacterium
AATGGGTGGCAAGGACATCCCTGCCTCAGGTTTTGCCCTTTACCTTGACCCTCTGATGAAGCTGGTAAAGCCAGAAACTCTGGCTAAACCCCCTGGTGAGAAAATCCTAATTAGGGCTGAACCCAGCCAACCAGAGGCAGTAAAAGGGGGCTTCAACATCGCCAGCCGCCTCCGGGAAGCCGGGTATGTGGCTGAAGTTCACCCGGGTGGTCAACAGCCAGCTAACTTGAGGTGGACGCTTGATGTTCAAAGTAAAGCACCTCTGTTTATTTTGACCGACCAGGTTAATCACCGACGGTTTGAGGTGCAGACTGCTAGCGAAGTTTTGGCTTTGTTGGGGGAGAAAGGTGCCGATAAAGATAGCCCTGCCTAAAGGGCGCTTACTAGATGAGACAGCCACCCTGCTCCAGAGAGCGGGCTGGGGACTAAGCGGTTATCATGAGAAGGCACGCCTTTACCGCCTTAAATCGCAAAGGTTTCCCAATCTCTTAGCCAAGGTGTTCCATGAGAAGGATATTCCTATTCAGGTGGCAGTGGGAAACTATGATTTGGGGATTTGTGGGCTGGATTGGATTGAAGAGCTCTTGGTTAAATACCCCAGTAGTGCCCTGATTAAGGTAAAAAATCTGGGATATGGAGAGGGTGCCTTATACATGGTTGCCAGCAAGTCTGAGGCAGCACCCACAATGGAGGCAATGCAGGCGAAGCCGGGCATTATACGCATCGCCAGCGAGTATCCTAACCTGGCTGAGTCCTTTGCTTTAAACCTCCGGCTGAGGCGGTTCAGCGTCTTTCCCCTATGGGGAGCGGCTGAGGTCTATCCGCCAGAAAGCGCTGATTTGGCACTAATCTCGAGGAGGAGAGATGAGGAGCTTTTTAATTATGACCTGGTGCCGGTAAGCAATGTCCTTAATTTTAGCGCTTTTCTGATAGCTAATAAGGAGGGCCGGGAATCAAAAGACATGGGTGAGATACTAGCTTCCATAGATAATAAGCTGCTCACTATGGAGAAGCATCCCTCTTCAGCAAATGTAGCCAAATTGCCAGCAGTTCAGCGCCTTCCTGAGGAGGTGGCTGAGGACTTAATCCGGTTAGCTTTACCTGATGGACATCAACAATTGCCTACCCTTGAGCTATTAAATAAAGCTGGTATTCAGGTTGATGATTACCCATCGGCAGTCGGCAATCGCCGACCAACTACCAGCTTAGCCGGGGTCACGATTAAGGTGATTAGACCTCAGGATATGCCATCACAGGTAGCTAATGGAAATTTCGACTTGGCTATTACCGGAAGAGATTGGCTTGCGGAGCATCTTTATCAGTTTCCGTCCAGTCCGGTAGCAGAGCTTCTAGACCTCAAATTTGGGAAGGTAAAAATAGTGGCGGTAGTAAGTAAGGATTTATCTGTGGACGATGTCCTTGGCTTGAGGCAACTTAGCACCGAGCGATTGGTGCCAATCAGGGTAACTTCAGAATATGTAAACATTGCCGATAAGTATGCCAGAGACAATCACCTCGGAATGTATAAGGTGGTTCCTACCTGGGGAGCCAGTGAAGCCTTTTTGCCTGAGGATGCTGACTTGCTAATTGAGAATACCCAGACCGGGCGAACCCTAGCCCGACATAACCTCAAGGTTATTAATACTCTCTTTGAATCCACAGCCTGCCTGATTGGCAATACCAATGGTGTATCCAGTTCTAGCAAGCGGGAAAGAATAAGGTCTATTACCGAAGCCCTGCGAACCGCAGTGGAGGACATCTAAATTGAAAATCATTGACGGTTTTCAGTCAGCAAAACCTATCTTATCACGGCAAGCCCCGACCGAGTTTTATCCGGTTTCACCAAAAATAAGGCAAAGGCTAAAAGAAATGTTTGGCACCGATGACCCGGAGCAAGCGGTTAGGCAAATTATCAATGAGGTGCGTAGTAGAGGGGATGCTGCCCTTTTTGATTATACTGCGAAGATTGACGGAGTAGAGCTTACCTCATTGGAGGTGGGTAAAGAGCAGATAACCAGCGCTTACCAGGAGGTGGACGCTGAGCTTGTATCGGCACTCAAGCTGGCAGCTGAACGAATACGCTCCTTTCACCTTACCCAAAAAGACGCTATTTGGCGTGTGATTACCAGGCAGGGCTCAGGTCAGCTAATACGCCCGCTGGAGCGTATCGGCGTCTATGTTCCTGGTGGCACCGCCTGTTACCCGTCAACAGTCTTGATGACAGCTATACCGCCCAGGGTCGCCGGGGTCAATGAGGTTATTCTGGTTACACCGCCAAGATTAGGCGGGACAGTCCCCCCGCCTACACTGGTAGCCGCCGACATTGCTGAGGTTGACCGCATCTTTTGCGTCGGTGGTGCTCAGGCAATTGCCGCCTTAGCCTTTGGCACCGAGTCTATTCCTAGAGTGGACAAGATTTGCGGTCCGGGTAATATCTTTGTCATTCTGGCTAAAAAGCTGGTATACGGACTGGCTGATATTGATGGACTTCAGGGACCAAGTGAGGTGTTAATTATAGCTGACAAAACAGCTAACCCTGAATATTGCGCTGCCGACCTTTTAGCCCAGGCTGAACACGACCCTTTAGCTTCTGCTATTTTGATAACTACCTCACGAAGGTTGGCAGATGAAGTTAACCAAGAGATTGAGCAACAACTAAAGGGTTTGCCCCGTCAAGCTATAGCCACCGAATCTTTAGAAAATAGGGGGATGATAGTAGTGGTGGCTAGTGTAGATGAGGCTATAGAATTAGCTAACCTTTATGCCCCTGAGCACCTTTGTTTGATGGTAGACCGGGCGGCTTCATATATTGATAAGGTGTCCAATGCCGGGTGCATATTCGTGGGTGAAAACTCAACTGTGGTTCTGGGCGATTATGTGGCTGGACCAAGCCATGTTCTACCTACGGGAGGGACTGCCCGGTTCGGCTCACCGCTTAATATAACCGACTTTATTAAGTTTATAAACCTGGTTACCATAGATGAGACTAGTTTAAAGCAGCTAGGTCGAGCAGCATCAACCATTGCCAGAGCTGAGGGGTTTGATGCTCATGTTCGGGCAGTGGAAAAGCGGCTGAAAAAGGATTAGGAGAGAAAATGTCTGAAGACACAGGGATAGAGAAATTAATACGGTCTGATTTAGCTGCTTTTGGTGGTTATTCTGCCAGGAAGTCCCCGGACACATTAGAGGGGAAGGTTGAAGTTCCGGTAGAAAATATTATCAAGCTGGATGCCAATGAGAATCCCTATGGCTGTTCACCAAGGGTAAACAAGGCTCTAGCTACCTACCCTCATTTAAATACCTACCCTGATGCCGGGCAGACAGAGCTGAGGAAACTACTTGAAGGATATACCGGCATCAGTGCGGAATGTATTGTAGCTGGTAGCGGCAGCGATGAGCTAATAGACCTTATTCTGCGCTTATTTGTCGGTGAGGGCGATGAGGTGATTAATTGCGTGCCTTCTTTCGATATGTTTCGTTTCAGCACCAAAATGTGCGGCGGAACTTTGGTTGAGGTGCCTAGAGATGAAAATTTTGCCGTGGATGTAAGCGCAGTGAAAGCAGCCATAAGTAAAAAGACCAAAATAATACTTCTAGCTAATCCTAATAACCCGACCGGAACGA
Source organism: Dehalococcoidia bacterium (assembly GCA_030640595.1). Classification (GTDB taxonomy): domain Bacteria; phylum Chloroflexota; class Dehalococcoidia; order Dehalococcoidales; family DAOWJC01; genus DAOWJC01. The sequence continues at coordinate 3,625 of DAOWJC010000045.1, forward strand.
TAACTCCTAAGGATGATATTATAGAAATACTGGATACCGGGCTACCAGTGGTAGTTGACGAAGCCTACTTCGAGTTTAGCGGGGAAACAGTTGCTCCGCTGGTTAGCCAGTATAAAAATCTGATGGTGCCACGGACATTCAGTAAATGGGCAGGGCTAGCTGGTCTGAGAGTTGGTTACGGTATTTTCCCACCCAAAATTGCTGATTACCTGATGGCAATAAAGCCTCCCTATAATGTCAAT
>DAOWJC010000023.1 GCA_030640595.1 Dehalococcoidia bacterium
AATATCCTTCTCTTTGGTTACCCCCAGCAATAACCCGTTCAGCCCTGAGATTTGCAGATTACCCCTTTCCACTAAATTATACTTTTTCAAATCCTCAACTACCTGCTGGTTAGTAGCTACCCCCCAGACCCTGGGTTGTTCGGTATGGTGGATACGGGTCAGGGCGGCGGCACAAGTGTATATTCGCTTAACCTGAAAATGTAGTCCCACATCAAGGACACAATTAGCCAGCTCATATGCCTTGGCGGCTGGTTGGTCCTCGCCGATGAATAATATTATATCACTCCCCCCCTCTTTGTTTTTCCAGTAGTAGAACTTGTTCTGAGGGAACTGTGGTGCCTCAACTACATTGTCCTTGACCACTACCCCGATGGGGTCGAAGAAATAAGAAGCCTCGATTTCGCCTAGTTCTTTAAAGTTCAGTTTTCTTTTCAGATATGTAGCCACTATAATTGATACATTGCCGATGCCGGGCCAGGCAGCCAGCATAACTGGTGACTTAAGTTTTGGCCGGGCACAAAGCTTAACTAAACCCTTCATTTGGTTATACCTTTTTGTCCCTTGTTTAAAGCTACCCCTTAGTGAAATTGTTTGTCAACCCCGTTAGATTTTATTAGGTAACCCTATCCCCTTTATCCCCTTCCCCTTGATAAGGGGAAGGGGAAGATTTATAAGAGGGGCTTCGCCCCTTTCTTTTGTACTTTTGTTCGTTGCCTTTGCCTTGCTATGGTACTCGCTCATATCGACACCGAAATGCTCCCCTATCCTCGCGATTAGTTCTAAGGCGTATTCCATGACAGATTGGAAGTATTGCTCTATCATTTCGTGATTAACTTTCACCGGATCTCCAACCCTTAGTTTCATCCATGGGCAGGAGTCAACGAATCGGCGATCTGTAAATCCAGAACGATGAACCAAGATATTTCTTATTTGGTTAAGCTCAAACAGATTGCGGCTAACATCTTCATCAACTGGCCCCGATAGACCGAATGGCTCAAGCAGTAACTCAAATCGTGTGATTCCTGTTTTTAGAGGCGCTGATAGTTCCTGCTCAAGTCGATCGATAATATAGAAAAACCGCTCCTCGCCCTCAAAGCGCTCATACTCACCAATTCTAACGCGGAGCTTTTGTATTGCTTCAACCTCCATGGCTTGCTTATAATTCTGCAACCATCGGACGATGAACAAGCGAATCGTGGCTTCGAGAGCCGACCACAGCGCAATCGTGGTCTGTGCATGAAGAAGTGGAAAACCGTCGTTTACTTCTCTGTGGGCAAGTTCAGCTTCTTTTTTGGCGTTTTCGAACCTGTCATGGGCTTCCTCGCTGAAGTCCTCTTCAACTTTTGCCACCGCTTGAACTATCTTAGGTACTCCGCGTAACATGGAAATACCGCTCATGCTTAAATGTAGCAGATGACCAAGTCTCTCTGTCTGATCTATAAAATCTCTGAAGGGTTGTGTAGCCCATTTTGGTGCCCCAGGCTTCTTATCGCTATTTTCTTTTTGCGTCGCCCTTGCCATAGTGTCACTCCATTTTAGCGATTACGCTTAACCACCCTTGATAAACACCCTACTTACTCGCCACTGACAGGCTGGGGCAGTAAATAGATGGGGTGTTAAGAAAGCTACCCACCCACTTGACATCACTGCCAATAGCTGTAATCTGCTTTAGAAGCTGATAGACATTTCCCGAAACCATAGTATCCTTAACCCTACCTACTATTTTACCACTTTCCACCTTATAACCCAGCAAGACATTGCCACTGAAATCGCCGCCCAGGATGTTGCCCTGTGTCGCACCCATGAGATACTCAACGACTAACCCTTCCTTTATATCGTTTACCATTTCATCAAAGGTGGTATTGCCCGGGGCAATAATAAAGGCACTGGGTGCCGGGGCAGGCAATCCACCACGATTTCGGCTGCCATTGCCGGTGCTGCGGGTATGAGCCAGGGCGGCGGTTTGCAGGTCGTAAAGAAAGTTGGCTACCGTTCCCTTTTCAATTAGAGGGGTGCGTTGACTGGGTATGCCCTCATCATCGCAGGGACGACTTTCCGGGCGGTAGGCTAGGGTGGAGTCGTCCCACAACCATAGCTTTTCATCAAAGACCGGCTGACCCAGTTTACTGCCTATAGGTGAAGCTCCTTCCAGAACAATCTTGCCATTGAAAGCTGTCATCAGGGGTGGGATTAGGGCACAAGCTACCCCCATAGGAGTAAATATTACCGGCACAGACTTGGTTGGTATTGAGGCTCGGTTTTTGGCTAGCTCAAGCTGCTGGAGTACCACCTCAGCTACAGCTTTAGGCTCTAGTAAGGGATGGCAGGAACTTTGGCTTTCACCGACAAAGAGCATGTCAGTGTCACGAATCAAATGACCCTCAATACCCAGGCTAAAGATGCTTTCTTTATAGTTTGCCTGTCCACCACGAGAATTTATAATATGGACTGATATTAGGCTCTTAGTCACTCCGGCTTCGCACACAATATCTGAAGTGTGCCCCCTAACCGTGGTTATGAGTTCTTCACCGAGCTTAACCATTTCCTCTACGGGTATTGACTCTACATCAGGGTCGAAGATATCAACCTTGGGGTAGGCGGTCAGGGAAGGAAGCTCGAACCTGGCGGTCATGCCAAACTGGGCTGTTTCCACGGCATTATTAACCAGGTTCTGAGTATCGCCTAGCTCGGTAGTGGTTGCATAGCCAATCTTGCCTTGCCTGATAATACGCAGCGCCACACTTGTGCTCTGCTTGCTTTGAATATGCTTCAGGCGGTTAGCTTCGAATTGAACCGGGGTTTCCTCCGAGGAGACCGTGAAGACCTCAGCCTCCTCAGCTACCCTTTTAGCTTGGGTCAGGATATTTTCCACTTATCTGCCTCCGACTAAACAATGGTGAATCCTGATATGGGGGCTGCCGTTGGCAACAGGCAAAGGGGATTGTACCCCCTTGCCACAACCACCACCCTGATTCATCTCCAGGTCGTTGCCAATAGCATCTATGTTGTTAAGGGTGGTGAATACATTGCCGGTAAGCACTACCGGTCGTAATGTCTCGGCGAGTTTGCCATTTCTAATCATACAGGCTTCTCCAGCCGAGAAGGTGAACATCTCCATACTGGTCATGCCGCCATACCAGTTCTTGGCATACACTCCTTCTTTGATATCGCTTATTATGTCATCAAAGGAGGCTGCCCTTGGCTCAATATAGGTATTGGTCATACGGACAATAGGCGGGTAACGATAGTTAATGGCTCTGGCATTACCCGTAGGCTTCTCTTTCATCTTGGCAGCGGTTTCCCTGGAATGAAGCCTGCCGACTAATTTGCCCTCCCAAATAAGGTAGGTTTTAGTTGCCGGCACCCCTTCATCGTCATATTTATAGCTGCCTCGCAGTCCGGGTATAGTCGCAGTATCAACAATATTGAGTTCGGCGCCACCGAATTTTTTGCCCAGAACCATAATTTCACGCAAGCGGTCATTTTCATAAACAAAGTCAGCTTCTGATAGGTGTCCGAAGGCTTCATGGACGAAGACGCCAGCCAGAACCGGGTCTAAGACTACGGTATATTCTCCCCCCTTCACCTGTGGGGCTGATAGTAGCTCCACAGCCCGCTGTGCCATTTGCTCTATTTGGTGGTGGAGACCCTTAATTTGGCTAAAATCGCCGCTGCTGCCCAGGTTCAGTCCTACCTGCTGTACCTCGCTGCCTTCGGTGGCTACAGCCGTCAGACGGAGGGTAATACCTGACCTTTCCTGCTCAATATAGCTGCCTGATGAATTTAAAAAGATGACTTTTTTATGGCTATCGTCATATGAGATAATTGAGGTCTGGAGCCTTGGGGTGTGCCAGATAATATCGTTATATTCATCCAGTAGCTGCTTCTTTTCAGCTAAAGGCATAGCCACCGGATTCTTCTCCTGGCTTGATACTGTATCAACCACCGGCTCCACCGGAGCCAGTTGGCTTTCTTCATTACCGACAAATTGGGCTTGCTTAACTGCCAGTTCTACCGTGCCTGGTAGCTTATCAAGGTTATTAAAGCTGACGAAGCCCCAGCCACCTCTTACCAGGGCTCGCACATTTCCCCCGATGGCACTGGTCTTGCCGATGGACTCCAGCTCCCTCCCCCGATAGGTAATACGGCTGGTCTGGCTCTCCTCAAGGCGAACCTCTACATAATCGGCACTATATCCCTTAAGTGCTAGCTGGCGTCCAATAGCTTCAATGTGGGTCATAGATAAGGCTAGTTTATAGAAGCGCCAGTTCACTTGTCAATTTTATAAAAAACAGCCTTTCTTTACTATTGTCAAATTCAGTAGTAAGCTATTGAAAGGGGTGGGGTTAGTGGTGTAACATTTGGTTGACATCTCTCCAGGCTTGAGTCTAGAGGAGCAGGCTTTGCTACCGTCTTGTAGGAGAATTTATATTAATCTCGCTGTTAACACTAATTAGCAGGGAAGGAGGGACAAATGACTCGGAAAGAGGTGCTTGAATCTATTAAAGCTAATGTGGAGAACCAAAATCTGGTGAAGCACATGCTAGCTACTGAGGCTATTATGCGGGCTCTAGCTAAGCGCCTTGGTGAGGATGAGGAGGTGTGGGGGCTTACCGGGCTCCTGCATGATATAGACGTGGAACTCACCGAGGGGGATATGAGCAGTCATAGTAAGCTGGGGGCTGACCTGGCCAGGGAGCTGGGAGCTAGCGAGACTATAGCTCATGCCATCCTGTGCCATAATGAAGCCCATGGCATTCCCCGAGAGACAAAGCTTGATAAAGCTCTGTTTTGCGCTGACCCGCTGACTGGCTTAATCATTGCCGCCGCCTTGGTTCGCCCCGATAAGAAACTGGCTGGACTAGAGGCTAGCTCGGTAATCAAAAGATTTAAGGAGAAGAGCTTTGCCGCCGGGGCGAATAGGGAGCAAATTGCTTTATGCAGTGAAATTGGGCTTGAGCTTGATGAGTTTATTGAGCTGGGGCTGGTGGCAATGCAGGGGATTGCTGATGACCTGGGACTGTAAGATTGTTTATCCAGAGTGTAAGCGAAAATGATGTTCTCTCCTGCGGTGTTTCTCAGTTGCCGTGATGATACGATAAAAAATCATCCTCATTCTCGACAGTTATTTTGTTATAAAATTACTTTTCTGCCTCCCGTGTTAAGCACCCTCTAATTTCTGAATGGTTTCCCTTCCGTTATTCAATCTGCCAGCTTAGTTAGTAAACCTTTTAGCCCATAGAGACGGTTGAGCCTTCGGCGGTTTTGATAACATTAATGCGGGTGGGGAAGGCGTCTCTAAGCTCCTCAATATGGGTGATGACAAGTATCTTGTCAAAGTCGTCTTGAATAGAGTTTATCGCCTCTTTGAGCTTTTCTATGCCGACACTATCCTGAGTGCCAAAGCCTTCATCAATGACCAGGGTGGGAAGTGGTGCCCCGGCTCGCCGGGCTAATAGTTTGGACAGGGCAATACGAATGGCAAAGTCAATGCGGAAGGCCTCACCACCACTAAACATTTCATAATTTCGTGTTCCCAGCTCGTCGGAGATATTAATATCCAGGGTTTCTAGTAAATCCCCTTTCTTTGTTTCCCGCTGGGTCTCAATCTTCACGTGCATTCTATTATCGGTCATGCGTCCCAGCAGTCTATTGGCTTCGGCTTCAATTTCGGGGAGTGCCATTTCAATGAGCAGGGCCTGTATCCCCTTTTTGCCAAAAGCTTGGGCTAGGTCTTTATAGATTTTCTCCTCCTTTGAAGCTTGAGTTAGTTGCCTTTCCTTTTCCTTCTTTTTTATCTCCAGTTCAGAGCAGCGCTGTAGCTTTGCCTTGACACTCCATATTATCTCCTGGGCTTGTTTTTGTTGTGCGGTTAGTGCCTGGTATTGAGTTTCAGCCTGTGTTAAATCGTTAACTAGCTGGGGGAGGAGGCTGAGTTCTTCACTCAGGCTTTGCCTTTTATGATTATCAACCTCCAGGCTATGGCGAAGCTCTTGAGCGGCTACCTCGGCACGAGATAAATCCTCTTTTTCCTGGTTGATGCGCCTATCGGCTTCTTCCAGTTTTCGCTTGGGGATTTCATATTGCTCCAGATTAGTCAGCTGTTGCCGCACCTGTTCGTGTTGGTGTGAATCGTAGCCAAGCCTGGCTAATTCGGCTTCAAGCTCGCCTAGCGCCTGCTGCTCAACAAGGGCAAAATCCCTTCTGGCTAGTTGCTGTTCAATCTCGGTCAGTCTGTTCCTTTCCTG
>DAOWJC010000149.1 GCA_030640595.1 Dehalococcoidia bacterium
GATGCCAAGTATAAAGATGTTGAAGCCATGCCTGATAAGAGCATAGATGCCTGTCTGTTCAACGGTGCTATTAGAACTTCAGAACAGGAGCATATAGCCAAAGTGCTCCGCGAAAAAGCCAAGATAATGATTGCCTACGGCTCTTGTGCCTACGGAGGCGGTATCCCCGGGCTGGCTAACCTGTTCAATCGGCAGATGATTTTTGACCGAGCTTACATCGAGACAGAGTCAACAGACAACAAAGACAAAATCTTTCCCCAGACAAGCGTCCAGGTGCCCGAGGGTGAGCTTACCCTCCCCGAGTTCTATAATACAGTCAAGACCCTCCGCCAGACGGTGGATGTAGACTATATCGTTCCCGGTTGCCCTCCAGAAGAAAAGACAACCTGGCTGGCTTTAGAAGCCCTGATTGAAGGTAAATTGCCGCCTAAGGGAACGGTGATAAGCCATAGTGTCAGAGCGGTATGCGATGAATGCCCACTAAAGAGGGATGTCAAAAAGATTAAGAAAATTTACCGACCGTTTGAAATTATCCCCGAACCAGAAATATGTCTTCTGGAACAGGGCCTTCTCTGCCAAGGTATTGCTACCCGGGGTGGCTGTGGTGCCCTCTGTCCCCAGGCTAATATGCCATGCACTGGCTGCTACGGACCAGTCGAGGGAGTTATTGACCAGGGAGCCCACTTCCTGAGTGCTCTGGCTTCGGTGATTGACTCCAATGACCCTGAAGAAATCCAGAGAATTATTGATGATATTCCCGATGCGGCAGGCACTTTCTATCGCTACAGCCTGCCTGATTCGCTATTGAAGGGAGCGATAATAAAATGAGAAAGATAACGATAGACCCTATCACCCGACTGGAGGGTCACGGCAAAATAGAGATTTTCCTTAATGATGCTGGTGAAGTGGAAAACTCCTACTTCCAGGTCCCGGAACTAAGGGGCTTTGAGAAGTTCAGTGAGGGGCGGCCGGCTGAGGACATGCCCCAGATAACCCAGAGAATATGCGGTGTCTGTCCTGAAGCTCACCACATGGCATCAACCAAAGCGCTGGATGACCTGTTCCACGTTGACCCCCCAAGTCCAGCTAAAAAACTGCGCCAGCTTTTGTATAGTGCCTTCATGGTTGCCGACCATACCACCCACTTCTATATTCTCGCTGGTCCTGACTTCATCATGGGTCCAGAGGCTCCTGTAGCCGAACGTAATATTTTAGGGGTTATTGCCAAAGTGGGACTGGAATTGGGTGGAGCGGTAATTAAGACGCGCATGCAAAATCACCACATTATCCATATGGTCGGTGGTAGAGCCATACACCCTGTCTTTGGTTTGCCCGGTGGTGTCAGCAAGGCGCTTAATGAAGAGGAACGAAAAGAAATTGAGCAGATAGCCAAGGATTCTGTGGAATTTGGCAAGCTGTCGCTGAAGGTCTTTGATGATATTGTCCTCAAGAACAAAGAATATGTGGATATGATTGTCAGTGACGCTTACACCCACTACACTTATTACATGGGTCTGGTTGACGAAAATAACAAGGTCAACTTCTATGATGGCAAAGTCAGGGTGGTTGACCCGGAGGGCAGAGAGTTTGCCAAATATGCCCCCCGTGAATATCTTGAGCATGTTGCCGAGCATGTGGAGCCGTGGAGCTATATCAAATTCCCCTACCTCAAGAATGTTGGCTGGAAGGGGTTTGTGGATGGCAAGGACAGCGGTGTTTTTCGGGTAGCTCCCCTGGCTCGACTCAATGCTGCCGATGGTATGACTACCCCGTTAGCCCAGGAAGCCTACGAGAAGATGTATTCCACCCTCGGTGGCAAACCAGTCCATCATACCCTAGCTATGCACTGGGCTCGCCTTATTGAGCTCCTCTACGCTGCCGAAAGATTAGTGGAGCTCAGCCAGGACCCTGAAATCACCAGCCCCGATATTCGCACCATCCCTACCGCTGTCCCTGATGAGGGTGTCGGTATTGTGGAAGCTCCCCGGGGTACTTTAATCCATCATTATGTTACTGATGAAAGGGGAGTGATTAAGAAAGCCAACCTGATTGTGGCTACCGTCAATAATGCAGCGGCAGTTAACATGTCCATCAAAAAAGCAGCTATGGCGCTCATCAAGCCGGGCAAAGAAATAACCGAAGGGCTGCTTAACCGCATTGAAATGGCATGGCGCCCCTATGACCTCTGCCTTGCCTGCGCTAGCCATAACCTCCCTGGATACTCACCCTTACCGATAGCGGTTTATGATAGTAAGGGAAAACTGATTAAGAGGTTTCCTGAAAACTGATACAGGTTTCCCGGTCTGTCTGAGCTTTTTTAAAGCCCACTTTTTCATTGGAGGTTGGGTTGAAGACTCTGGTTTTAGGATTAGGAAACCCAATTTTCAGCGATGATAGTGTGGGCTTTCGTGTTATTCAGGGACTTAGAGACAAGTTTAGCCGTCCTGGCTTAACCTTGATGGAAAGCAGTGCCTCAGGTCTGGGTCTGCTTGACTTGATTACTGGCTATGATAGGGTCATTATTATTGATGCCATTAAGACCGAGGGTGGGCAGGCGGGAAAGATATATAGACTGAATGCTGAAAATCTTAGTGCTACTAGACATCTTGCTTCTCCCCATGATATAAATTTGGCTACTGCATTTGAGTTGGGTAAAAAATTGGGAATAGCCTTACCTCAGGAAATAACCATTTTTGCTGTTGAAGTGGTAGATGTAACTACTTTCAGCGAAAAGTGCACTCCTGAAGTAGAGAAAGCAATCCCGCTGGCAGTGACTATGATAGCTGAGGAACTAGGTGGTGACTGAACATGCGCTATGTTGGTGTAGATATAGTAGAAATAGCTCGCATTGAAAGGGCTATAGCCCGTCGGGGAGACGGTTTCCTTCACCGAATATATACTGAGCCAGAACTCAGGTTATGCCACAAAAAGCCTTCATCTCTGGCTGCTCGTTTTGCCGGCAAGGAAGCAGTAATAAAAGCCCTTGGAGCGCGAAACAATGGTATCAGCTGGAGAGAGATTGAGATACTGGCTGAGCCTAGTGGCAAGCCTTTAGTTCATCTCTATGGTAAAGCCCGAAATCAAGCTGATAGTTTGGACTTGGATAAGCTCGCTATCAGCCTTTCCCATTCAAAGGAATATGCTATCGCCTTCGTAGTCGGTGAAACGAAGAGGGGAAAATCCTGATTTAAGTTGTTGATTGGAGAATACTATTCATGAAGTTCCTCAAGGGTTTAGCTCTCAGCCTTTTAAACTTCCTCCTGGTTCTGTCTCTAACTACTTTCGGTCTGGTGTTTATGCTAAATTGTACCATCCTCACCCCGGACTTCGTTGTCTCTCAAGTAGATAGACTTGATGTTGCCCCATTAGTAGCTCCATTAGTAAAAGAACAAATTCAAATCCCTCCAGAGGCTCAATTCATGTCTAAGGCTATAGATGATACCATTGCTGACCTTGAGCCCTGGATGAAAGAACAGGTAAGTGCCGGCATCTACTCTGGCTATGACTACTTCATGGGAAGAAGCCAGAGCCTGAGTATAGTAATCTCTATGGAACCAATGAAGGAAACTCTGAGGGATAACCTGTGGGATGCTTTCCTGCAGTCACCACCACCAGAGCTTGCCGCATTACCTCCAGCCACAATAGAGCAGTATTTTAACCAATTTTATGAGCAAGAAATTTCCAAGCAAATACCCCCCAGTTTTGAGTTTAACGAAAGCTCGTTCCCTCCTGAAGCTATGGTGATTATTGAGCAAGTAAGGCAAGGTATCAGCTATTTCCAACTCGCTTACCAGGCTCTGATTGGCTTCATTGTGCTACTAATCCTGGGGATTATTCTCATAAATCGCCAGGTAAGAAGCACTACCCGCGGGATAGGCACCACCTGCTTGGTTGTCGGCGCCTTCGGCTTAGTTGAAATTTTTCTGGCTACTCGTTTTGCCGGGCCACAGATAGCACAACTTGGTATCCCCCCTCCGCTCCAGACATGGATACCGCAGCTACTTAATGACCTCTTAGCTCCTCTGCAGACGTTTAGCATTGGTCTTTTAGCTGCCGGGGTAGTCTTGCTCGTTGTCTCTTTTGTATATAAACCCCGCCAACCTTCAGTTTGAAGCTGCGACTACTGCCATCGCTACCTTTATTGGGAATCGCCTTTCCGGGCACTTTCCACTTAGTTCGTTTTGACCTTAGACAGGTGAGGTGATAGAATTAAATAAGATTGAATAGGCGGCTAAAGGAAGCTAAAGATGTCAGGGCATTCTAAGTGGTCTTCAATTAAGCATCAGAAGGGGGTGGCTGATGCCAGGCGGGGTCAACTTTTTACCAAATTGACCCGGGAGATTATTGTGGCGGTGCGTCAGGGAGGGAGTAACCCCCAGGTGAATTTCGCTCTGCGTCTGGCGATACAGCGGGCTCGTGATAACAACATGCCCATGGATAATATAGAGCGGGCTATCAAGCGGGGTAGCGGCACAATGGAAGGAGCCGACCTGGTAGAGATGACCCTTGAGGGTTATGGACCCGGTGGGGCAGCTATCCTGGTGCAAGCTCTAAGTGATAACCGCAATCGAACCTTGCAGGATGTTCGGAATATATTTTTGCGCAATGGCGGTAGTCTGGGGGAGAGTGGCTGTGTGGCCTGGCTCTTTGACTTAAAAGGATTGATTTCGATAGAGACCAATGACTTAGATGCTGAGGAATTAGCCCTGCAGGCTATTGATGCCGGTGCTGAGGATGTTAAGGTAGAGAATAATTATGTGGAGATTTATACCAAGCTCGAGGAACTTGAGGCGGTCAGGACAGCACTGGAGCAGAAAAATCTACCCGTAGCCTCGGCTGAGCTATCTATGATACCCAGGACTACGGTTGAGCTTGAA
>DAOWJC010000043.1 GCA_030640595.1 Dehalococcoidia bacterium
ACAGCTGCCAATGAAACTACTATCTGCTGAATACAATCTTGATGATAGTCGCCTCGTCATTTTCTTTGGTGCTCCTGAGAGGGTTGATTTCCGTGAGCTGGTTCGGGAATTAACTAACCGTTTTAAAGTACGGGTCGAGCTACGGCAGATAGGACCTAGGGACGAGGCCAAGCTGATAGGCGGCTTTGGCAGATGTGGTCGTCCGCTATGTTGTATGAGCTTCTTAAGCGAGTTCGCCCCCATTTCTATTAGAATGGCCAAGGAGCAGGATTTACCCCTTAACCCAATGAAGATATCAGGCGTTTGTGGTCGCTTGCTGTGCTGCTTGGTCTATGAGAGTGAGCAATACCATACATTGCGGGAGAAATTGCCCAAAGAGGGGCAGCGAGTGTCCACAGCTATGGGGGTAGCTAGAGTAATTGGGGGTAACCCGCTGAAGGAAACGGTCTTGGTTGAGCTAGAGAGCCAAGTGACTGTGGAATTGCCGCTCAGCGAGGTTACCGTTGTTGAGGATTAGCACCAATAAGCAGGGATAAAAGGGACAAAAGGGTAAGGTTCACCCCATAGGAAACTCAGCGGGATTGATAAATAATATCGGGCGGAAGGTATTTTTGCCACTCACTCTGGATTCGTAGATAGTAGTGGGGGATGTAGAAAAAGCGCTTACTGCGTGGTGGGGAAGGATGGCGGATTAACCTCATCCCTGCCTGTTCAGGGGTTCTACCCGCCTTACGGCGATTACAAGGTATGCAGGCACTAACCACATTTTCCCAGGTATGTTCACCACCCAGGTACCGTGGAATGACATGGTCCAGGGTAAGTTGGTGGCTTTCCTTACTGCAATACTGGCAGGTATATTGGTCACGGTTGAAAACCTCAAGGCGAGTCAGCTTTCTCTCCAGCCAGGGACGCTTAATCATACAGGCTAGCCGGATTACCGAAGGCACTGGGAAATCATAGCTGGCTGAGTGGATAAAGCCTGAGCCATTTTCTAACATCTCAGCCTTACCCAGATAAAGCAACACTACTGCTCGCCGAACTCGGCAGATGTTAAGTGCCTCATAGTTCTGATTTAGGACTAGAACAGGAAGGTTTATCATCTCTCAATCTTCTTTCTAAGCTAAGACCTATTCATCTTACTAGAAAACTTCTAGCTATGCAAGTTGCCTCTTAGCCCCAGCGCCCACTCTTGCCACCACGAGATATCTTCTTTCGGCTAGATGTGGCATCAGTCCGGTAGTCGGGGGCCATGATGCTGAATACCATACTGAATAGGTTGTCGAAGAAGCGGGAGACTATGGGGCTGGCTATCTCATCCGTTGCCAAGCGAGTGGTGATTACTGTGGCTAGCCGGGCATTATAGCGATAGTTGATAATCTGATAAAGCTTCTCCTGTGCCCAGGGGGTGGTTGACTGCTCACCATAGTCGTCCAGGACGAGCAGGGGGGCATTCTTTACCTCTTCAAACAGTTGGTCATAGGATATCTTGCTCTCCGGGCTGAAGGTGAAGCGCAGGTGGTCAAGGAAGTCAGGCACTACCTCAAATTTGACCGGTTTTCCCGCCTGGAGGCGGTAATTGGCAATGGCAACAGCTAGGTGGGTTTTACCACAGCCGGTAACCCCCTGGAATACCAGCCACCCCTCAGGCGATTTGGCGAAGTCAAGCGCTGTATCGAATACCTTCTTCAGATTCTCGCGTTGCTCCGGTAGCAGATTGACCCGCTTCCAGTCAAAATTGTCGAAGGTCATGTTTTTAAGCAGCTTTAGTTCAAGACCACTATATCGCTGCAGCCGAATTTGGCGTTCCTTATCTGATTCTTTCTGAGTGCAGCGACAAGCGACCACCCGACTATAATCCGGCTTGCCTGATGGCAACCGGGGATGAACAAAGCCTGCTCCTTTACAGATAGGACAGTCTGAACTTGGCGGCGCCTCTTCTAGCTCTTCAACGCTTGACCATGTGCCCGTATTTTTGTTTGATGTATTTATCCGGGCCCGTTTTAGAATCTCTCCGATATGTTCCATCGCTTCTACCTTCTGCTGACCAGCGTTCTAAAATAGCTGAAATATAGTTCCATTTGCGTTTGTTTTGGTTAACCGCCTCTTTGATAGCATCTCTAATCCAGACTTCAGGGTAGTGTTTCTCTACCTCGAGTAGCTCTTCAGCAATCATCGGGGTCAACATACCGATGTTCTGTTCATAAAGGGTGAAGATGTCAGGTTGTTCCTCGGTCTCAATATAGGCTCGTCCCCCAGCTTTCAGTCCAGGGAGGCGGAACTCACCATTTCGAATTTTAGCCACAATCTGGCTATCAGACTCAGTATTGAGGAAATAAACGTCCTCTGGCGTTCCATCCCTGTCGACTACTACATGGAGAACAGTCCCCCGTTTGATAGCCATCTCCAGGGCCTTACGCAATATCTCATCCGGTGATTTTGACCCCTCGGTGAGGCTGCTCATCAGGCTGGTATTGCTCAGCATTTCTCTATAAGTGATAAAACGAGGATAACCCCGTTTGTGGTAAAGTGCCCAAAAAATGTGGAGGGTTGTCTTTAGCTCAGCAACATCGCTGATTTGTGGCAGCAGACGGCTGAAGAAAACATTAGGTATGGGCGTAAACTCCATCCTGGCTGGGAAACCACTAAACTGCTTCATAATAAGCTTGGCTCTTGG
>DAOWJC010000096.1 GCA_030640595.1 Dehalococcoidia bacterium
CAGATTATTGATAAAAATTGGCTCTTTATGTTTTAGAGCACTTGACCTATGCCCACGTAGTTTAGGCTTAACTATAGTATCCTACAGCTTACAGGGGATAAATAGGCCATTAGTAACTTTATGCATAGGTAATTAGTCCTATTGGCTCGTCCTGAGGAAGTACTCAAAGGGGCTTTGTTGTGTGGAGCTAGCGCCCTTAATTATTATCTACAGCTAATCCAGAGTCCTGGAGTTCTTCGGCTGAAATCCAGCCGTGGCGTATGGCTAAGACCACAGCGTGGGCTCTATCATTAGCATTTAGCTTGCGCAGGATATTGCTAACATGATTCTTAATTGTCTGCTCGCTGATTTCCAGAATGTAGGCGATTTGCTTATTTGAGTTACCTTCAGCAATGTAGTTTAGAATCTGTGTTTCCCTAGAGGTGAGGGGGGCAACTATAGTTTCCATGGTTTTCCCATTGTTACCGTGCATGCTTTGAAATTGTCTTAATACATGCTCGGCAACCTTGGGTCTGACTAAGACGCTGTCATTTATGGGGTATTCACCACTGGAGACTTGCCTTATGGTCTCAGTCAGCTCTTCGGCGGTGATGCTCTTATCTAAGTAGGCTACAGCTCCAGTTTTGATAATCTCAAAAAGCTGCTTATCATCAGGGTTGGAAGTTAGCATTATTACCTTGGTGGTCGGGTAGTGTAAGGCAATTTTTCGTGCCAGGTCAAGCCCCCTGAGGGAGGGATAGTCAATATCCAGTAGTAGCACATTAGGGGAGTTAGCTTCAATTAGTGCCATCGTGTTCTCATTTGGAGCGCTGTCAAATACCTCGAAGTCAGCTTGTTGGGACAAGGCGTGGCGCACACCAACCCTGAAAAGAGCCTGTTTATCAACTATTGCCACAACTGTTTTGTCCACTGGTCACCTCCGGTTAGAGCTCAGGCAATCTGGAAATGCCAATAGGCTACAATTATGCCACAAAATAGTCCTTTTGTCAAATATTTTGGCTTAACTCTGCGGCATCATGTCCTCCGACACGGTTTTAGCTGCTAGTTGACAATTTTTATGTGAGCCTGTATTCTGAAATTAGATTTAGTTGTCCGGAGCTTTTCTAAAGGTGCAAATATGTATACGCTTAACAAGCGAAGGCTCACCTGAAGGGGCTACTACCAGAAGCTATCGTTCCTGTCTGAAATCATCCTTTTGCAGGATTGCCTAAGAAACGAGTCGGCTGTATAATCTCAATTGACAATTGCCATTTGGCAAATTATAATTTGAGTATGGATTTAATAATTAAAGGTAGGTTAGTTGTGATGTTCCAGCGGCTTGGTCAGCGATTCGCGAGGAGCAAACAGAAGATAAGGCAATTGCGGCAAAGAGAATCCAGCGACTTGTTGAAACGAGTTAGCATTCCGCAAGAGGTCTCTTCTGATTCACTGCGCTCACTCCTTAAGACGGCAATAGCCGATGCTGAACAGATAGTAGCCAGCATCAAGATGAGGGCACAAACCGAGGCCGAAGCTGAAGCTACCAGGATTATTGCCCAGGTCAAGCTGGAGGCTGAGGAGATAAGGAGTAGGGCTGAAGGAGCCGCCCAGAAGCAGGCGGAAGACATTCTATCAGCGGCGAATAGGCAGGCTGAAATTACTGTGGAAGAAGCGAAGCAGAAGGCTCTGCAGTATATAGCTAGCAAAGAGAAGATAGAGGAGCCTGTCCAGCTTCGAGAGGAAGCTGTGGTGGAGAAGATAGAGCAGCCTACCCAGCTTCGAGATGAGGTTGCGGTCTCTGAGCCAGTGGAGGCGCCAACGGAGGAGCGCCTCCCAGAAGAAAGACCAGACAAAGGGGCCCCCGAGCCTACCCCGGTAAAACTGGATAGCCACACCCCTTATACTGGTGAGGTAGACCTTATTGTAGCCGCACCGGTAGAACTGAGGGCGGTGTCTAAATTATACAACTACTTGCAAACCATACCTGAGCTAAGGATTCTCTATACACGAGGCACCTGGGATCAAGGCACTACCATAACAGTTGTGTTAGATAAGCCGATGCCCTTGATTGGCCTCATATCAGAGACACCTGGTGTGGAGGTAACACCAGAGTTGCTCGGAAAGGATGATTTGGCGAAGGGGAAATCAAGCTTGCCGCTGAGAGCAGGGGGAAAGGGAGTAAAAAGAATCAAGCTAGTCCTGAAAGGAGCGTAACCCTGCAAGTTACGGGTATTTGCTGAGAACCTTACTAGGATTATTTATTAGAATTAGATTACCTTGAGGAGGAGGGGAGAATGGAGACACCTAAAATAACTTTGCCAAGAGACTTGGGTGAGATGCTGGTTGAGGCAAAGATGATTACTGAGGAGAAATTACAGTATGTCAAGGAACTGCAGGTAAAGAGTGGTGATAAGATTGAGCGAATCCTGTTGCAAGAGCGTTTGATTACACCACAACAACTGGCATTCTTTACCAGTCTGCAGTTGCGAATCCCCTTTGTCAACCTGAAGAAAGAAGGGGTTCGACCCAACGCGGTGATGCTAGTCCCTGAGCCAATAGCCCGGAAATATAGTGTTATCCCTATAGATGTGACCGATGGCACACTGGTGGTAGCCATGGAAGACCCGAGAGACATCGAGGCTATTGAGGAGCTGGCAGCCCTGACCAGGAAAAGGATTGAGCCGGTGCTTAGCACCTCTCAGGATATTCAGGAGATGATTGATCTCAACTACAGGGTTGGCGGTGAGATTGAAGAACAGCTCAGTCAAATCCCCACTCGCTACCAGAAAGTAAAGATAGCAGAGACACGGGTCTCTGCTGAGGCAATCGCTCAGGCCCCTGTTGTCCGTGCTATAGACCTTCTTATCAAGCAGGCGGTGAGAGACCGAGCCTCTGATGTCCATATTGAGCCTCAGGATGACAAACTGCGTGTTCGCTACCGTATTGACGGTATCTTGCATGATGTTATGGCCTTACCCTTGAGTGTCCATCCACCGTTGCTTTCCCGGGTGAAGATAATGGCTGGGCTGAATATTGCTGAGCGCCGCCGCCCCCAGGATGGTCAAATCGCCTTTGACATGGGAGATAGGGAGGTGGATATTCGGGTGGCTACCACAAATACCATACACGGAGAAATGGTGGTACTGCGTATCCTGGATAAGTCCTTTGCCTTTCTCTCCTTGCCAGAGATAGGCTTTCTGCCTGGGAGTTTAGATAGGTACCTACAAATGGTGAAAACCCCCTTTGGCATGATATTAATCAGCGGCCCTACCGGTTCTGGCAAGACCACTACTCAGTATGCCACAGTTAACCAGCTTGATGCCGTTGGCCGCAATATCATAACCATTGAAGACCCGGTAGAGTATCGCTTCGATAATATTAATCAGATGCAGGTCAACCCTGCTGCCGGGCTAACCTTTGCTACCGGGCTCAGGGCTTGTATGAGGCTTGACCCTGACGTTATTCTGGTAGGGGAGATACGTGATGCCGAGACCGCTCAGATAGCCACCCAGGCATCGCTCACCGGTCACTTGGTGCTCTCCTCGGTTCATGCCAATGATACGGTGAGTGTTATCTTCCGAATGATAGACCTGGGGGTGGAACCCTTCCTCCTTACTTCAGCAGTGGTGGGCATCGTCGCCCAGCGAATGGTGCGCCGTGTCTGTCCCTATTGTTCTCGGCCCACGTCGGTCAGTTCTGATGAGCAACTGGCTTACGAACAGGAGTTAAATGAAAAACAATCGGAGTTCCTTATTGGTGCCGGCTGCAATTTCTGCGCCAATACCGGCTATCTGGGGCGGACCGGAATCTTTGAGGTTATGGTGATGAGCGAGTCAGTAAGAAGGATGGTTCTGGGTAGTGCCGGCGCTGATGACATTCGCGCTCAGGCCAGTAAAGAAGGTACGGTCTTATTATGGCATGACGGAATGGTGAAGGTAAAAGAGGGCATTACTACTCCTTATGAAGTGATACGTAATGTTTTCTCTATCAGCTAAGGAGGGGCGATGGCAAGAGCGGTTAGCACTGGGGCAAAGGAAAGGAAGCTTATATCTTACCGCTATGAAGCTGCCACCAGCCAGGGAAGACTGGTAAAAGGCACCATTAAAGCTGCCGGTGAGATTGAGGCTGAGCGCCTTCTAATTAGGCAAGGCTATCGTCCCATGAGTGTAGAGGTCGTTCCCTCTATGTTCAGCCTGGAAGAAGCTTTGCCTACCTTTTTCAAAGTCAAGCCTCGGGATGTGGTTATCTTCTCCCGCCAGCTAGCTACACTCCTCAGGTCAGGCATCTCACTCCTGCCGGCTCTGGAGATTCTCCAAGGGCAGGTAGTAACCAGCAGAGCATTCAATAAGATTCTGGCAACTGTGGTTAATGACCTTCGCGCCGGCGGCTCATTTAGTCAAGTAATTGCCAAACACCCTAAGGCTTTTAGCGAGATATACTGTAGAACGATTGCTGTGGGGGAGCAGACAGGGAATCTGGAAATGGTTTTGAATCGAATGGCTGACTACCTGGAGAAGCAGGTTGCCATGGCTAAAAGGATAGGCGGGGCTTTAACCTATCCAGCGATGGTTCTGGGCGTTGGTGGGGTAGTAGTCGTTGTTCTTATGGTAGTGGTCATGCCCCAGCTGATTGGTATGTTTACGGCTATGAATGTAGAACTGCCCCTGCCCACCAGAATCCTCATCGGCATGACAAATATTCTCACCAACTACCCGCTTTATTTCCTGATAGCCGGGTCGGTATTAGCCGCTGTGGTGCTTTGGCTGGTGAAACAGCCCACCGGAAGGCGGATGCTTGACCGGGTGCTGCTACGTGCTCCCCTAATTGGTACTCCCACTCTTATGGGGGAGTTAGCCCGCTTCAGCCGAACCATGTCGGTGCTAGTTAGTGCCGGTCTGAGTTTGCAGGAAATAACGGGGATGATACCCCAATCCAGCAACAATAGATACATCCGTAGCGCCTTAAGTCAACTCAATGAGAGGCTTCTCCTGGGAGAGGGGCTATCTGAACCAATGTCTCGCATGGGTATATTTCCGCCCCTCTTGGTCCAGATGGTAGCTGTGGGTGAGGAGAGTAACACCCTTGACTTCAC
>DAOWJC010000152.1 GCA_030640595.1 Dehalococcoidia bacterium
GGAGCTATAGGTGCTACCAGACCGCCCTGCGATAATGGTTGGGTGCCAGACGGAGCACAGGTAGGACTCACCGGCAAGATTGTTGCCCCTGACCTCTATATTGCTGTCGCCCTCTCTGGTTCCAGCCAGCATATGAGTGGTTGCTCAGGCTCCAAAAATATTATCGCTATAAATAAAGACCCCGAGGCGAATATTATGAAGGTTGCCCGCTTCGGCATAGTCGGGGACTGGAAAAAGGTGTTACCCGCCTTCACTGAGAAGGTTAAAGAGCTTCTGGCCGGGTAAGGTTAAGCCTTCCCGGCTTGCCTTTGAGCAATAATCTTCTGACTAATGTGGGGCGGTGTCTCCTCATAGTGGCTAAATACCACAGTATAGCTGCCCCTGCCCTGAGTTATTGATTTCAGGTCTATAGCATAGCGTAAAATCTCAGCCAGCGGCACTTGAGCCTCAATAACATTGATTCCACCCCCGGGGTTCATGCCTTGCACCCGGGCCCGCTTGGCATTAAGGTCGCCAATAATATCACCGGTGAAGTCCTCAGGAACCATCACCCTGATATTCATTATCGGCTCAAGGAGGATAGGTTGCCCCTGAGATAATCCCTTCTTCAACGCTCCTGCCCCGGCAATTTTGAAGCATATTTCCGAAGAATCTACCGGGTGAAAGCTACCGTCATATACCCTTGTCTTTATGTCAACAACCGGGTAACGAGCCAGAACCCCCTCCTGAACCGCCTCATTGACCCCTTTCTCCACTGCCGGAATATAGTTTTTGGGTATGCGACCGCCCACTACTTTATCAACAAACTCATGGCCACTGCCACGAGGTAAGGGCTCTATTTCTAATAAGACGTGCCCGTATTGACCATGTCCTCCCGTTTGCTTCTTGTGCTTATACTCAGCCTTGGCTGGTATAGTAATAGTCTCTTTATATGGAACCTCGGGGGTTTGCAACTCCACACCCACACCGAATTTACGCAACATCTTCTCTGCCGCCACCTCAAGTTGAGTCTCACCAATCCCGGATAGAATGGTTTCATTGGTATCACTCTCTCTATGCACCCGAAGCGTAGGGTCTTCCTCAGACAGCCTGGATAATGCCACCCCCAGCTTATCCAAGTCAGCCTTGGTCTTAGGGCGCACTGCTTTACTAAAAATCGGCTCAGGGAATGAGATGGGCGCAATCTTCAACGGCTTATCCTGACTACACAATGTATCCCCGGTGCTGGTTAGGCTCAATTTGGCTACCGCTCCTATATCCCCTGCCCTAAGCTGAGATACCGGCTCCTGTGACTTGCCTCTCAGGATAAATAACTGACCTATACGCTCTGCCTCACCTCGGGTAGCGTTCCACACCTGAGAATTGCTGTCAATAACGCCATTGTAAACCCGAAAGTAGGTGAGTTTGCCAACATACGGGTCAGCGCTGGTCCTGAACACCAGGGCAGCTAAGGGGGCTTCCTGACTTGGCGCCACCGTCTCCTGTTTGCCAGAATCCCCAACAACTACATCTCGCTCTTTAGGTGATGGCAGGTAGCTATTTATGGCGTTCAGTAACGAAGTAATCCCTATACTTTTTAAAGCCGAGCCAACCAAGATTGGCACAACCTTACCGGTTACTACAGCCTGCCGCAAGCCATCACTAAGTTCCTCCAAGCTGAGTTTCTCACCGTCCAGATACTTCTCCAGTAACCTATCATCAATCTCAGCCACTGCCTCTACCACCTTCTCACCAAAAGACTCGGCCTGGGATTGCAGTGATGAGGGTATTTCAGCCTCCTTAGCCGGGGAACCGACATAGCTTTTCATCGTCAGCAGGTCAACCACCCCTTGAAAATCGCTCTGGGCACCTATAGGTAACTGCAACGGTAGGCATTTACGACCAAACCTTGACTGAAGCTCCTCCACGGTTCGGTAGAAATCAGCGTTCTCACGGTCCATCTTATTAATAAAGATAAGGCGAGGCAGGTTAGCCTCCTCACTATATGCCCACACCTGCTCACTACCAACCTCAACGCCGGAGGCGGCACATATCACAATTATTGCTCCTTCGCTAACCCGTATCGCCGCCTTAACCTCACCGGCAAAGTCAGAATAACCGGGGGTATCAAGAAGGTTAATCTTAGCCCCATTCCACTGGCAGGGAAGTATAGTCAGATTAAGGCTAATCTGGTGTTTCACTTCAATGGGGTCATAGTCCGAGGTAGTAGTCCCATCATCAACCTTGCCTAGCCGGGTAATTGCCTTAGTGGTAAACAGGATGACTTCTGAGACTGATGTCTTGCCAGCACCACAATGGGACAACAAAACAAGGTTGCGAATATTCTCCAGTCCGTATTGCTGCATCTAATCACCTGCTTCCTTTAACCTGTTCCAGCATATTATAATCACACTTTTCAGATACGGCAAATATAGAGGTCAGCGAGCGCGCCTCCTCCTCCTTCTAAACAATGACATGAACCACAACAAACCAATTATGCTAATGAAAGGAAATGGTTGGGATGAGGTACCACCACCGCTTCCAGCAACGGCAACCGCCGGGGCTGTAGTTGGTTTTGCCGGGGCTATTGCCTCGGTTGATATTTCATATGCAGCTAGCTCAACATTGATAAATTCTTTGGATGCCCAGCCCAGCGGGTTATTCTTGCCTGTTGCCTCAGCCCACACCCACCCTGGCTCACCCTCCAGCTTAAAAACTGCGGAAGCCTTTTTATAGTCAGGTAGATAGACCAGCGCTGCGGTATGACCGGAGCCGACCACTATAGCCGAGCGGTAGCCAGCACCTTTATACATAACCGCCAGTAGCACAGCACTATCTTCACAATCACCATAACCAACCCCATTCTGGTCAATAGCTATAGCCAGCTCATCCGCGTTCTGGGCAAACTCCTTATATGAAAACTGGTCTATATCAGGGGTATATTTTACCCTGTCCCGAACAAAATGAAATACCGCCTCTGCCCTCTGCAATGGGTCTGGATAGTTGCCGGCAATCTGCTCACCTAGACTGTAGGCCAGGGCAGCACCTTCCCCCAGGCTCTCGAAAGCTATAACCGGACGAAAAGCTGTCTTAGATATTTGATAAAAACCATCTTCGCCAGAGGCTCTGGTTCTGCATATTTCCCAGTCATCAAATACCTCACCATCTCTCTCGTGGAAACCAGCAGATGGGGTTGCCGACACATAACCAGGAACGGCTAACCCGGCTACCAATACCAATATCAAGCTTATTAAGACCTCAATCCTCTTCACACACTTACCTCGCAGGATGTCATTTATCCCCATAAAGGATATTTAACAAGGGTATTAATCAAACCCTCATAGTGGTCCTGTCAGTGCCGCATGGAGTATCAAGCCAAAGAAAACAAGATAGCCAAAGACATAAATACCTACTGCCACCGGACTCTTGCTGATGCTCATAAATGGTATTTTAGGTGTTAGCCTATCAACAATGTGGAAAATGGCTATCCCGATGAGCAGACTTACGACAAAGCTTATGGCTAATACACCCCATGTCCTAAAATCAAAGATGTAGCCTAGTATTGGGGCTACGACTGCAGTCAGCGCTGTAATAGCGCCATGGATGACAAGACCAACCAGGATGAAAAAGCCGGCAATGAATAATCCTGTGGCAACAGGGTCTTCTCCTATTCGCTGGCGATGAGGAATATGAGGGGTAAGCGCATCCATTACCCTAATCCCAAGCCAAGCGAGAAACATGGAGATAAGGGCTAGCAATATAACTTTGGCTAGCCATATCAAAACAATTACCCAGTAAGGGGCTACCAAACCTAGCTCCTGCATAAAATGCCCTCCTTATTAAGATTGTGGAAAAGTCATTTAGACCTTCTCCGTGGTTTAATATTAGGTCAACAGCAATGGGGTGACATATGTTTCAATAATAGCCGCTGGTAAGAGTAAGGCAAGTGCTATTATGAGATACTTTAAATTCTGTTTCAGACTGGGCAGTAGTAGACTTCTCCTCTCCTTTTTGAATAGGGCTAGTATCACCACCGCACCGAAGCTAAGAGCTGCCGCCTCACCCAGAATTAGAGCCGGGAGTTCAAATACGCCATGAGGCAGCAAACCGGCTAACACAAAGCCAACGGATTCCTCCTGGCTCACCATAACCGATATTAAACCAAGAATCGAACCGTTGGAAAATAAAGTAATAGCAGGTACCAGGCAAAGAATCGGACTGAGGGCAAAGCTTAGCAGCAAAACTGAAGCATTCTTGGTAAAGATAAATACGGCAGTAAGGGCAGGAGGCAGAGAGGCTAAGAAATCAACAAGCTCTTTCAGTCCAGGAATGTCTTCTAGTGTGATTCCGACAGGACTAGCCGGGAGAGCCAAAGCGACAGTCAGACCAAATACCAAACCGATACCGAATAAGAAAATAGCGACGAAAATCCACCGTTTATAACTCATATAAATAGCACCTTATAGCTCTATCCCCGTTTACTCTTCCTCCCAGGCATCCTTACCAACAAGGGAGACAAAGCGGCATCCCCCTAAATTCTCAACTATATTCTTCTTTTTGCGTTTGGTAATTTTATATAACTCTTGCACATAGCGTGA
>DAOWJC010000106.1 GCA_030640595.1 Dehalococcoidia bacterium
AGTAGCAGCCGAATACCTTTGTTCCTCAGCGCACTGCCACAAAGAATAGGCACCCCTTTATTAGCTAGGGTTACCCTTCTCAAGGCTGGTCTTAGCTCGGAGGCAGTAATACTATTACCCCCGAGATAAGCTGCCATAATCTGGTCATCAATCTCAGCTAATTTTTCGATTAGCTCTTGGCGAAATTTACTGCATGTTGCCTGCTCTGACTCGGGAATGGCTACCTCCAGTGGCTCTGAATCAGGACTCCCATCAAAGCTCCATGCCTTATTCTCCACCAGGTCAATAATGCCCTCGTATGAGGCTTCACTGCCTAAGGGGAGTTGCACAGGCAGAGGCTTGGCGTTTAGTCGGTCTTCAATCATATACAAGCTGCGGTCAAAATTGGCACCAACCCGGTCCATCTTATTGATGAAGCAAATCCTGGGCACATTATATCTATCAGCCTGTCGCCATACTGCCTCTGATTGAGCCTCAACCCCAGCCACAGCATCAAAAACCACTACCCCCCCATCCAATACTCTGAGGCTGCGCTCTACCTCAGCCGTAAAATCCACATGCCCTGGGGTATCAATAATATTGATGCGATGCTCCTGCCAGTAACAGGTGGTAGCTGCCGCTGTAATGGTGATACCGCGCTCCTTTTCCTGTTCCATCCAATCCATCACTGCTGTTCCTTCATCCACCGCACCAATCTTATAGGTGCGACCGGTATAATATAGTATCCTCTCAGTGATGGTTGTCTTACCGGCATCAATGTGAGCGATAATAGCTATGTTTCTTATTTGGTCTAATGGAAATCTTCTAGACACAATCCTGTCCTTTACCTGGGACTTGGCTAATGCTGGACTTTTTATTAAAACCTCGGGACTAATAATAAATAACCTCTCACCATCTATAGTGGGCAAAAGCCCTATTGGCCTCAGCCATTTTATGAGTGTCGTCGCGTTTTTTAACAGTTACCCCTTGCCCTTGTGAGGCATCACTGAGTTCGGCAGCCAACTTCTCAGCCATGGATTTACCGGCTCTGGCTCTGGCTGTTTTTACTAGCCAGCGCATAGCCAGCGATTGACCACGGTCGGGCCCAACCTCCACCGGGACCTGATAGGTAGCTCCCCCAACCCGGCGTGGCTTAACCTCAAGCAGAGGGGTCGCATTCCTTACCGCCTGTTCTAAAACAGTGACCGGGGCTTTCGACCCCCGCTGCTCCATAATGTTTAAAGAACCATATACGATTCTCTCCGCCGTGCTTTTTTGGCCACACATCATTATTTTATTAATCAGCTTGGCTATGGTTACATTGTGATACTTAGCATCGGGGGGTATTTCTCTTTTAACTGCTCTTGCCCGCCTTGACATTTTACCTCCCTAATTTAAGCACTCTCAGCTATGCTTGTGGTTCGCTTAGCCCCATACTTACTGCGACCTTGATGCCGGTTAGCGACACCGCTAGCATCCAGTGCGCCTCGGACGATATGGTAGCGAACACCGGGTAAATCCTTCACTCGCCCCCCGCGAATGAGGACCACAGAGTGTTCCTGCAACTCGTGCCCCTCACCAGGAATATAGGCTGTTACCTCTATCCCATTGGTCAGCCGCACCCTAGCTATTTTGCGCAGTGCCGAATTGGGCTTCTTTGGGGTGGTAGTCTTAACCTGAAGACAAACCCCTCGTTTCTGTGGCGCCCCTTTTCCCTGCATCACCTTATTCTTCAAGGTATTGTAAGTAAGCTGTAATGCCGGTGTTTTGCTTTTCCTAGCCACCTTCTTACGTCCTTTACGGACAAGCTGATTAATTGTAGGCATATTTTTCTCCTAACCCCCACAATTTTAATGGATGAGCCTTAGCTCATCCATTAACGTAATTATAATAGATTGAACACAAAATTTCAATCTATTTAACTATCAACTGGATTACCAAACTACAATTTTTAACTTTACCATAATTAAGGGTTGGCTGTCAACACTGTGTTATTGAGACAAGCCGGTGCGTGGGGAGCAGAAGGGTAGTTTTTGACAGACTCCCGCTGGAGAGGATTGAGTTGACTTAGGGTGGCGGTCTCTCAATAAGTATAGCGTGGGTAGTATTCTTAGTCTCACCCCGCCAGTAGGTTATTTCTACCTCTTGCCCAATTTGGCTGGAATGGATGGCTTTTATCAGTTCCTGGGCAGTAGTTATTTCTTTGTCGGCAAAGCTAACTATAACATCACCCACCGCTAAACCAGCTTTATCGGCAGGGCTGCCTGGGGCTACTTCGGTGATAAGCGTCCCCTTATCTACTGCCAGCTTATATCTGAACACTGCATATTGGTCAACAGTGTAAAGTACTACCCCGAGCCAGGAACGAATCACATACCCCTTTTGGACTAATTCCTCAATAATCGGTATAGCGGTGTTGCTACTTATGGCATAGCCCATACCCTCAACACCGACCTGGGCAATTTTAGCGCTGGTGATGGCAATTACCTCTCCTGCCATATTGACTAATGGACCACCGCTATTGCCAGGATTAATGGCAGCGCTGGTTTCAATAAGGTCAGCTAGTGTTTGGCCTTGGGATACTGGTATCGAAACCCCCTGACGACTAACTATTCCTTCTTTGGCAGTTATCCCCATTCCCAGGGCGTTGCCGATAGCCAGTACCCATTCCCCAATTCTCAATTCGTCGGAGTCACCGATATCAGCTTCGGGTAGGTTTGTGTCATTAACCCTAAGCACAGCCAAATCAGTGAGGGGGTCAGCACCTACTACGCCTGCTGGGAAAGTCCTGCCATCGGCTAGGGTTACCGTGATAGTCTCCGCCCCGGCAACCACATGGTTATTGGTTACGATGAGTCCATCTTTATCTATAATCCACCCTGAGCCAGCGCCTTCTTGGGTGAATGGTCTATTGAAAATATCATAACTTACCACCTCGGTATTGATAGCTACCACTGAAGGCTTGACTTTAGCCACGACGGAGACAAGGTCAGGCAACGGTGGGTTTTGAGTCTCTGCCGGTGGCAGTGTCCACTCGGGACTGGTCGGAGCAGTTACCTCAGGAGATGGGCTGGGTGGTGGCGATGGTGTCTCCACATAGATGCAGCCACTCCCTAGGGCAAGAGATAAGATTAGGATGAGGGAAGCAATTAGATATTTTATATTAACCCGTTTCATTCCTGTTTAATTGTAGCATACGGGTAAAATTAGGGCAAAAATAAGGGGCCGGGTATGCCCCCAGCCCCTTATCTTGCGCGTTTATGCCATGGGAACCTCGGGCAAGTGAGTCAGTGCCTCCTTTACCTTTTCCGCGGGGTACTCATAATCCTGTAGCTTGCCTGAGAGATACTCATCATAGGCAGCCATATCGAAGTGCCCGTGTCCGCTGTGAGCCAGCAGGATGGTTTTTGACTCACCAGATTCTCGGCACTTAAGGGCTTCGTCAATAACTACCTTGATAGCATGGTTGGGCTCCGGGGCACTGATAATACCCTCGGTGCGGGCAAAGGTCACCCCGGCTTTGAAGGTAGCCAGTTGGTGCTCAGCCCTGGCTTCAACAAAACCTAGTTTATGAAGGTGGCAGATGATGGGTGCCATCCCATGATAGCGGAGTCCCCCGGCGTGGACTGGTGGTGGCACAAAGGTATGCCCCAGGGTATTCATCAGGATTATAGGGGCCAGTCCGGCCACATCCCCGTAGTCCCAGGCATAAGGTCCCTTGGTCATCGTGGGGCAGCTTGCCGGCTCTACATTGATGATGCGCAGGTCTGGTTTGGTGCCATCAATTTTATCTTTTACAAAGGGCAGATATACCCCGGCGTAGTTGGAGCCGCCGCCGATACAGCCGACGATAATATCGGGGTAGGCATCTGCCTTCTCCATCATCAGTTTCCTTGCCTCCAGACCGTTTATAGTTTGGTGGAGCAGGACATGGTTGACCACGCTGCCTATGGAGTAGTGGGTATCATCATGGGCGAAGGCATCCTCTATGGCTTCGCTGATGGCGATACCCAGGCTGCCGGTGGAATCGGGGTCTTCCGCCAGGATACGGCGCCCTATCTCGGTGTCCTCACTGGGACTGGGCACGCACTTTGCCCCCCAGGTCTCCATAAGGATGCGGCGGTATGGTTTCTGGTTGTAGCTTACCCTGACCATGTAGACCTTTAATTCAAGGCCGAAGAACATGCAGCCCATGGCCAGGGCG
>DAOWJC010000014.1 GCA_030640595.1 Dehalococcoidia bacterium
AAATCAGCCTCGTAGTCAAAAGAAAAAAAGGCAACTAACAACTGAGAAATTGTATCGATGGGCACCACCTAAATAGCCTAGGTAGTCAGAGACTGAACCTGCTCAGCAGTAAGCACTATATTCTTATTATTAGGCAAAATAATAACCTTATCTGAAACCACCAACTCCACGGCTTGGAGCAACTCCTTGGTGCTGGGATTCATTGTCTGTCCACCAGGGACAATAGCTGCCGCCCCTAGGCTGGTAAAAACATCACTAAGCCCATCCCCCGAAACAACAGCAACAGTAGCTATCTCAACCGCTGGTGCTCTCGCCTTCTGCATCTCCAGGAAATCCTGGTGCTGCTCGTCCATATTCCGAATTGATACCTGATGCACGGTGCCTAGACGGGTAGCATAGCGAATGACATTACCCGGGTCTAAGGTATGAATATGAACCCTGATTGTAGAGTCATCACCAACTACAATTAGCGATTGCCCCTTCCTCTTCAATCTCAGGCTAAGTTTATCCGGGTCAAACCCCTCTCCCTTAAGCAGAAACTCGGTGCAATATCCGTAGGCCACCTCTTCTGCAGCCACCATTTGTGGCAATCTGGCGGCTAGAGGGATACTACTGGCAATCATTCGGGGCTTGCGGAATTGCATCTGCTCTATCTCGCCTTTGAGGTAGTGGAGGGCGCCCTCCAGAATGGTATACAGACCTTGCCCCCCGGCATCCACTACCCCGGCTTCCCTCAATACTGGCAAGAGACTGGGTGTATTAGCCACCGACTCATTGGCAGCGCTAACTGCAGCCTCCATAACTGATATCAGGTCATTGCTGCCGCTAGCCGCCTGCGCCAGGGCAGCCGATGAGGCTTCTCTAACTACGGTGAGAATAGTTCCCTCCACAGGGTTGCTTAACCCTTTATAGGCTGTTATTGATGCTTGGAGTAAGGCATCAGCGAAATCGCTGCCGGTGAATGATTCCTTGCCGGCCAAACTCTGTGCCAGGCCACGCCAAATCTGAGACAGGATTACCCCGCTATTACCCCGAGCCCCCATCAGTGCCCCCTTCGCCATAGCTTGAGTCACTGCTGAGGCGCTACGGTCAGGAGCCCGATAGGCATCCTCAATAGAAGAACGCATAGTAAGCAGCATATTAGTTCCGCAATCACCATCAGGCACCGGGAAGACATTCAGAGCATCAATATCTGAAACACACTTCTCTAACCAGTCAGTAGCGGCAGCAAACATTTCCCTTAAGTCTTGCCCGTTGATGGAAGCAACTTGTCTCATCTTATCCCATCCTTGCCAAGCTTGCTTGGCTATGATAGTATTGTAAGCGGCATCTTATAGTAAATTTAGCCAATTGTCAATCGCAACGCTCTTTGTTCGGTAACAGTTTGTTTTCACACAACATGGAGAAGAGACATTGAAATGTGATTTATGTGGGAAAGCACCTCAATTCGGTCACAGTGTGAGCCACTCTAAGCGCCACACCAAACGGCGCTGGGTGCCTAATATTCACCCGGTTACTATCATTATAGACGGTCAGCAAAAACGACTCAACCTGTGCACCAGATGCCTACGTAGTCAGCATAAAGTGGCTAAATTAAGCTAGCTCGTATCTTTTCCAGGGCTTCCTTCACTGTTTGTTTCGAATTAAATACGGCTGCCCCGGCTACTAGCACCCTGGCTCCGGCTTGCACTACCCTGGGAGCAATCTCAGCATTGATGCCACCATCCACCTCCAGCTCGGTAGCTACCCCCTTTTTGTCCAGCTCAGCTCTTAAGCGGGCTATCTTATCTAGCGTATCCTCAATAAAGGTCTGCCCGCCGAAGCCTGGATTAACCGTCATCACCAGGACTAAATCAACGGAGGCGAGAATCTCGTTAACCGCGTCTACAGGGGTGCCTGGGTTGAGGGCAACCCCTGCCTTAACCCCGGCTTCTTTAATTGTCTGCACTACGCGGTGAATATGAGGGCAGGCTTCTATATGAACGGTGATAATGTCAGCTCCGGCTTCAACAAATTGACTAATTTGATGCTCTGGGGCTTCAATCATAAGGTGGACATCCAAAGGCAGGTTAGTCCAGGGACGAATAGCAGCTACTACTGGAGCCCCGATGGTTAAATTGGGCACAAAACGCCCATCCATAACATCTATGTGAATATAGTCAGCACCA
>DAOWJC010000101.1 GCA_030640595.1 Dehalococcoidia bacterium
CGTCCTTTATGAACCTTGCGGTATTTCACTCGCTTAGGTTGTAACATCCTTCTCCTCTTTTTCCACAGAAGTTGGCTCTACCTCTGCAGTTATATCTGCTGCGGCTTTAGCCGTATCTTCCTCTGGTTTTGCGGGGGTTGCTGTCTTCACCTTTCTTCTCCCTCTCGGTTTAGCCGGCTTCTCTTCCATTTTCACGGCAGGTTCTGCGGGGGTTACTGTCTTCACCTTTCTTCTCCCCCTTGGTTTAGCCGGCTTCTCTTCTATTTTCACGGCAGGTTCTGCGGGGGTTACTGTCTTCACCTTTCTTCTCCCTCTCGGTTTAGCCGGCTTCTCTTCTATTTTCATGGCAGGTGCCACCTCGGCACTTTTTTCGGCTACTGGCTCAGCCTGAGCCTCGACTAATTCTGTAGGAACCGATGGCTTTGCCTCCAAGCTCTCACTGGTTGCTGGTTCAGCAATCAGCTCCTCAGCTTCTTCCACTGCCTTAGGTTCGGGAAGAATATCACCTTTATATATCCATACCTTTATCCCAATCCGCCCCAGGGTAGTATGTGCCTCAATAAGGCCGTAATCAATATCAGCCCGTAGTTTATGCAAGGGGACTTGCCCTTGATGTGTAGTCTGGCGGCGGGCTATCTCGGCACCACCCAATCTACCAGCACAGCTTATCCTGATTCCCTTAGCCCCCGCCTGAATAGTACGAAGCAGCGCCTGTTTCATGGCTCGGCGGTAAGCGACACGGCGCTCAATCTGCTCAGCTATCGTCTTGGCTACCAAATAGGCGTCAAGCTCGGGCTGCCGAATCTCCTGAATATTCAGTTGAACCCGCTTCCCGGTAAGGTTATCAAGGCGAAGCCTCATCTCATCAACTCGCTGTCCTCCCCGCCCAATGAGAATGCCAGGTCGGGCAGTATGAATAGTTATCGCCACCTTATTTGACGGGCGATGAATTTCGATTTGAGAGATACCAGCTTCAGTATACCAAGATTGAATAGCCTGCCGAAGTTTTAGGTCTTCATGTAAAAACTCCATATAATGCTTATCGGCATACCATTTTGCTTGCCAATCGCGTATAACACCAATTCTAAACCCCATGGGATGAACTTTATGTCCCATTAATCCTCCCCCTGCTCAGCAACAATGACTGTAATATGGCTAGACCGCTTAAGGATAGGGCTGGCTCGCCCCCGAGCCCGGGCGCGAAACCTCTTCATAGTTCGTGCCTCGTCAACATAGATGTTAACAATCTTCAAGTCTGGAGGGGACATCTGGAAGTTGTTTTCAGCATTGGCTGCCGCTGATTTCACCACCTTGGCTACAACCCGTGCCGTCGGTGTAGGGGCAAACCTAAGCATAGTTAGCGCCGTATCCACTGTCTTGCCCCGTATCATATCTACTAGCGGACGCACCTTACGAGGTGATACACCTGTGTTTTTAGCTACTGCCCTTACTTCCATTTTATGCCTTACCTAAGCAACCTACTTTCTCTTTCTTATTTGAGTAGTTCTTTCTGCCGAGGCGGAGTGCCCCCTAAAGGTTCGAGTTAAAGCGAACTCGCCTAACTTGTGCCCCACCATATTTTCAGTAATGAAGACAGGCACATGTCTCCTGCCATCATGGACGCCAATAGTAAGCCCTATCATCACCGGCAGGATGGTGGATGACCGTGACCAAGTTTTTATTACTGCCTTTGTACCGGAGCGGCTAAGCATCTCCGCCTTCTTTAGCAGTTTGGCATCTACAGCCGGTCCCTTCTTAGTTGACCTTGACATTTTGCTTACTTCCCTCGGCGCTTAATAATCATCTTATCTGAAGCCTTTGGCTTGCGAGTTCTATACCCCAGAGCTGGTTTGCCCCACGGTGTTTTAGGACCAGGCATGCCTACTGGTGACCTACCTTCCCCACCACCATGAGGATGGTCACGCGGACTCATAGCTGAACCTCTGACTGTGGGTCGCCAGCCTAACCAGCGTTTACGACCTGCCTTGCCTAACTTGATACTCTGCTGGTCAATATTCCCCACCTGCCCGATAGTAGCCAAACACTCGTTACGAATACGTCGTATTTCACCAGACGGCAGCCGGACTAGGGCATACTCACCCTCTTTTACCATAAACTGGGCTGCAGTCCCGGCACCCCGCACCAACTGTCCCCCCCTTCCTCTCTCCAACTCAATATTATGTATTTGACTGCCGGTTGGGATTAGCTTCAAGGGTAGGGTATTCCCAGGCTTTACCTCGGCGTCACTACCTGACATTATGGTATCCCCGACACCAAGTCCCACCGGGGCAAGGATATAGCGCTTCTCCCCATCGGCATAGTAAATGAGAGCAATGTATGCCGAACGGTTGGGGTCGTATTCGATTGCTGCCACCTTGCCCGGAATACCAAACTTGTCCCGCTTGAAATCAATAATGCGGAGCCTTCGCTTTGCCCCTCTACCCCGGTGTCGGACTGTTATTCTTCCCTGGCTGTTACGTCCAGCCCTCTTTTTAAGGGGTAAGAGCAGCGATTTTTCTGGCTTGCTTTTAGTTATTTCTTCAAAAGTAGCCGTGCTC
>DAOWJC010000007.1 GCA_030640595.1 Dehalococcoidia bacterium
AAGGCAATTGACCTGACTAAAGACCAGTCCTATTTCCTTTACACCCTGGGACAAAGGGAGCTTCAGCACCTGCTATTGCCTGTAGGCACCTTCCGCAAAGTGGAAGTAAGAAAACTGGCTGCTGAACTGGGCTTGCCCACCAGTAGCCGGCGTGACAGTCAGGATGTCTGTTTTATCCCTGATAATGATTATCGGTCATTTATAGCCAGGCATATCCCCCTCAACCCAGGAGACATTGTTGACACTGAGGGTAGGGTGTTGGGCAGGCACGATGGTTTAGCCCAATATACTGTGGGACAAAAGCAAGGCTTGGGGCTTACCTCAAATAAACGCCAATATGTGCTCAAGCTTGATACCGACAATAATAGATTGGTGGTTGGCACTAAAGACCAACTTCTAAGTAACACCCTATTTGCCAGTAAGCTAAGCTGGGTATCGGGGGAAGCCCCTGAAGAGCCTATCAGTATAACGGCTAAAATCCGCTACAGGTCACCTGAGGTAGCCGCTAGACTCTGCCTTAGAGACGGGGTGGCTGAAGTGAACTTTCATCAGTCCCAGAGGGCAATTACCCCCGGGCAGTCCATAGTATTCTATCAGGGTGATGCCGTCCTGGGTGGGGGAATAATAGAAGATGCAGATACCGTCTTTCGCTGAAGAAGAAAGGCTGGAGGCACAAGGCTACCAGCGTATTGCTGGCGTTGATGAAGTCGGTCGTGGTGCTCTGGCTGGTCCAGTAGTAGCCGCCGCCGTTATCTTACCCTGCCATATAGATGCCCCCTGGCTAAACCAGGTGAAAGACAGCAAGCAGTTGAGTCCAGCCAGACGCCAGTTTTTGTTTCACCACATCCACGAAATAGCCATAGCCATTGGTATTGGCGTGGCTTCTCATGAAGTAATAGATACCCGGGGTATAATCAAGGCGACGCAACTGGCGATGAAGTTGGCTATTGACCAGCTTTCGCCACCGCCTGAGTCCCTTCTCATTGACTATATGTCTCTCCCCGAGGTGCCACTACCTCAGAAGGGAATAAAGGAGGGTGATAGTCTATGTTTCTCAATTGCCTGTGCCTCCATTATTGCCAAGGTGACTCGAGACCAACTGATGATAGAGCTTGATAGAACTTATCCTGGCTATGGATTGGCTGACCACAAGGGCTATGGCACCAAGGAGCACCTCGCTTGCCTGCGCCGATTGCGACCATCCCCCATCCATCGCCGGTCTTTCAAACCGGTTAGAGACATAATTTATCAAGAGAAATGAAACGCAGAGATACTGGTATTCTGGGCGAAAAACTGGCTAAAGATTTCCTGAAAAAGCGAGGCTACCATATTTGGGAAACCAACTACCGTTGCCCGGAAGGCGAGATTGACATTGTAGCTAAGCATAAAGATTTCCTGGTCTTTATTGAGGTGCGGACTAAAACGAGCCTGGAGTTTGGTAGCCCTGAAGAATCAATTACGCCAGCCAAGAAGGAAAGGATGAAGGCTACTGCTGCCCACTACCAACAAACCCATAATAATCTACCCCTATTTTGGCGTATTGATGTGGTAGTAGTGGAGCTAGACCAAAAGGGGAAGCTATCACGAATTGAACTCATTGAAAATGCCGTAAGCGAAGACTGAGAATTGCCTCGCTTTACCCCCCAATCTGACTGTGCTAGAATTAACCACTGAGGAAGTGATTATGACCTCACCAGAATTAAAGACCCTGCGCATCATTGATGCTAACCTTAATCGTATTGGTGAGGGGCTTCGCCTTCTTGAAGACCTGGCCCGCTTACTGCTTAATGATATTGAACTAACTCAACGACTAAAAACCATGCGACATGAACTAGTAAGGGAAAACTGGTCGTTCCATCAGCGGCTCCTTCAGGCTCGAGACGCAGAAGGCGATGTTGGCATTAATATTGAGGCTCCAGCCGAGGAGAAACAGAGGGAGCTACCTGTAACAGTAGTGGCTAACTCCAGAAGGGTTCAGGAATCACTGAGGGTCATGGAGGAACTGGCCAAGATTCCAGA
>DAOWJC010000047.1 GCA_030640595.1 Dehalococcoidia bacterium
CTAAATATCCAGGTTTCTGACGCTCTTGGCGTGGGCTTGGATGAAGGCTTTGCGGGGCGGGACTTCTCCTCCCATCAGTATGCTGAAGATGCTGTCAGCCTTGGCGGCATCTTTTACACTTACCGAAAGTATAGTGCGCGTTGCCGGATTCATTGTAGTTTCCCACAGTTGCTCAGCGCTCATCTCACCCAGACCCTTATACCGCTGAACCTCCACCTTTCTAGCCCCTTTTAGCTTACGCAGCAACTCTTCTTTTTCCTGATCGGAGTAAACCCACTGCTGGAGCTTATTTGCTTTAACCCGGTAGAGGGGTGGCTGGGCAATGAATAGGTGTTCCTGATTAATTAGCTCCACCATGTGTCGGTAGAAGAAGGTAAGCAGTAGAGTGCGAATGTGGGAACCATCAACATCAGCGTCTGTCATCAGGATAATGCGGTGATAGCGGAGCTTTGACGGGTCAAATTCATCATCTATACCTGCTCCTAGAGCAGTGATGATGGCGCGGATTTCTTCATGAGCCAGCATCTTATCTGCTGGTGCCTTTTCTACATTGAGGATTTTACCCCGCAGGGGCAAGATGGCTTGGAAGCGGCGATTGCGTCCTTGCTTAGCTGAGCCACCGGCCGAGTCTCCCTCCACCAGATATAGTTCACAGTGGGACGGTTCTTTCTCCGAACAATCAGCCAGTTTCCCAGGTAGGGTAGCTGTATCCAGACTACTTCTCTTAACAATTAAATCACGAGCCTTCCTGGCAGCTTCCCTGGCCTTAGCCGTGGTGAGGCACTTGTCTATAATTCTTTTGGCTTCATCGGGGTGCTCCTCAAGGTAGAGGGATAGACCCTCGCCGACGGCGCTCTCTACCACGCTTTTGACCTCAGCGTTGCCCAACTTGGTTTTGGTCTGTCCCTCAAACTGGGGTTCGGTGAGCTTGACGCTGATAATGGCGGTAAGCCCTTCTCTGACATCATCACCTACTAGGTTAGGGTCGTCCTCTTTGAGGAGCTTATTTTTATGGGCGTAGTCGTTAAGAACGCGGGTTAGGGCTGAACGGAAGCCAGTAAGGTGGGTGCCTCCGTCCACAGTATTAACACAGTTAGCAAAGCTAAAGGTGGAGTCGGCAAAGCCGTCATTATACTGGAGGGCTGCCTCAACTATGGTGCCATTTATCGTTTTAGAGATATAAATAGGTTGGCGATGGCGGACTACCCGGTTTCGGTTTAGGTGGCGAACGAAGCCAGTAATCCCCCCCTCAAAATAGAAGGTCTTTTCGCTCTCTTTCCTTTCATCTATGAAGCATATTTCCAGCTCTTTGTTCAGGTAGGCCATCTCTCGCAGACGCTCGCTCAGGGTATTAAAATCATAGTTGACTTTACCAAATATCCCCTCATCAGCAAGGAAGACGATGGTAGTGCCGGTTCCACTGGCTTCGCCAACCTCGGTTACCTCTCCCTGTGGTATGCCCTGCCTGAATTCCTGTTGATACAGTTTGCCATCGCGGCTGACATTAACCCTGAGCCAGGAGGAAAGAGCGTTTACTACTGAGGCACCTACCCCGTGTAACCCACCTGATACCTGGTAGGTCTTGCCACCAAATTTTGCCCCGGCGTGCAGCGTGGTCATTACCGTCTCCAGGGCTGATATATTAGTGGCAGGGTGAATTTCTACAGGAATGCCACGCCCATTATCTTCAACCGTGACGGTATTATCTTGTTGAATGGTGACCAAAATTTTATTGCAGCAGCCAGCCATGGCTTCATCTATGCTGTTGTAGACAATTTCATAGACTAGATGGAGTAGTCCATGCTGGTCAGTGCTGCCAATATACATACTTGGTCGCCGGCGTATTGCTTCCCGCGCGCCCAGGACCTGAATATCCTCTGCCGTATACTCATTATTCAATGGCTCGGCTGGGGAAGGCATATTTTGTGTCATTGCCAGTCTTTACTCCCTTGTTGACAGTAAGGACAAAAAAGGGAAAACAAGTTGGGATGTAGAGTGGAGACAGTGAAACCGGAGTAGCTTCTATCTGAAGTAAATGAGGCTGACCAATAATAGGCAATTTCTAGCGATGATAAGACCACCATTTATATTATTATAGCACAATTTAGCTATGAAGTGAAGCTGGGGTTAGTTACCCCAGCAGCCCTGGTAGTTGGTTAAGAGGAATAGTTTTTTGCTGGGCGGTGGTCATATCCCGCAGTATTACGGTGCCACTCTTTACCTCTTGGTCACCAATAATCAACGTGTGACGGACACCGAGGGTATTTGCCTGTCTTAATTGGGCTTTCAGGCTCTTGCTGCCGATAGCCTCTATTACTCCAATACCAGCCTGCCTCAGCCTAGATGCCAGCTTTATTGCTTCATCCCTAGCGTCGTTGCCCAAATGGGCGATAAAAAAGGGTTATCGCCTGTCGCCAAACTAGTCTGTATACGCGGAAAACATCAAGCAGAGGCAGTAAAAACATTAAACTATCTTACCGACAAACGATTCAGTCTTACCGCATCAGGCATTAATGAAGCAACCA
>DAOWJC010000111.1 GCA_030640595.1 Dehalococcoidia bacterium
AGTATCATGTCGTATGCTTAGCGTTTGCCCTGGTCCGCCGAGGAGCACCTCCTGGTGTGCCAGAAGACCGGGTAGACGTACGCTATGAATGGTAACGCCTTCGACCTCCTCTCCTCGGCTATCTGAAGTCTTCCCTTGTTCTGGAGGGCGATAGAATGGCTTACCTCTGGCTGCCACCATTGCTTTAGCTGTAGATAGGGCGGTTCCTGAAGGCGAATCGGCTTTCAGGTGGTGGTGTAGCTCTATAATCTCGGCATAGTCAAGGTATTTGGCAGCTACCTTGGCCAGGTGTATCATTAGGATTGCTCCCAGGGCAAAGTTTGGAGCTACCACCGCCCCAACCTTGTTAGCTGTGGCTAGTCGGTCAATCTCACTAAGTTCATCAGCGGTTAACCCGGTAGTTCCTATTACCAGATTAACCTCACGTTTAGTGGCTATACGCACTGCGGGCATGGTAGCTTGAGCAACAGTGAAATCTACCAGCACATCAGGTTGGCAACTGGTGAGGATATAGTCTAAGTCGGCAGAAAACGGGACTGTGCCTGAACCATCGGGCAAAGGTAGGCAATCCTTAGTCACTTGTAGTTCTACAGCGCCGACTATCTCCATTTCGGGTTCATGGCACAGAGCATTAACTACCGCTTGTCCCATTCTACCTAATGCCCCCTGAACTACTACCCTTATTGGTTCCAAGATTTAACTCCTTTATCCTAGTAACGCCGCCTATTCCTAGGGGGAGGGGGACGCTGTGGACGGTGAGTTTCACTCTGTCTCTTAAATGGGTAGTCTATAGATAGGGAATCTCTTGCCCCAGCTCCGGGGACTTGAGAAGGCTTTTCAAATACAGCTTTTCGTGACAGTGCTATCTTGCCGTCCTCGTTTTTAATTACCTTGACCGTAATCTCATCACCCACTTTGACTTCGTCCTCAATGTTAGCTACTCGATAGTCAGCAAGTTCACTGATGTGAACCATGCCTTCTTTACCGGGAAGAATCTCTACAAAAGCACCGAAGCTAAGCAGGCGGGTTACTTTTCCAGTATAGATACTACCGACCTCTATATCCTTGGTTAGATCTTCAATCATTCCGATAGCTTTACGGGCGGCTTCCTCATCCTGTGAGCCAATAACAACGGTGCCCTCGTTGTCAATATCAATGGTGGTTTTGGTTTCCTCAATAATT
The DNA here is from genome assembly GCA_030640595.1 of Dehalococcoidia bacterium. Classification (GTDB taxonomy): domain Bacteria; phylum Chloroflexota; class Dehalococcoidia; order Dehalococcoidales; family DAOWJC01; genus DAOWJC01. Next base: position 1,183 of record DAOWJC010000111.1, read on the forward strand.
GACCTGATGGTTTTGCCGCCAGTGCCGATTACACTACCAATTTTACTGGGGTCAATCATTATTTTATACATTCGTGGCGCATAGGGGCTGACTTCAGGTCGACTGGAGCTGATAGCTTGCTGCATTGTTTCCAGGATAAGCAGGCGAGCCTCTCTGGCTTGATTTAGTGCCTTGTCTAGAATCTCCAGGTTTACGCCTTTAAGCTTGGTATCCATCTGTAGCGCAGTAATCCCATCAGTAGTGCCAGCCACCTTAAAGTCCATATCCCCATAATTATCCTCTATGCCCTCAATATCGGTTAAAATAGCATAGTCACCTTTGTCACCGGTAACCAGGCCCATAGCTACCCCGGCTACTGCTCTCTTTATAGGTATTCCCGCATCCATTAATGACAGGCTACTGGCACAAACACTAGCCATAGACGTGCTGCCACTGGAACCAAGAACCTCCGAGACGAGGCGGATAGTGTAAGGAAAATCTTCAGCCTCAGGTAAAACTGGCAGGATGGCTCGCTCAGCTAGAGCACCATGTCCAATCTCACGACGACCGGGCGTACCCACACGTTTCACTTCACCGGTGGAGAAAGGGGGGAAATTATAGTGGTGGATAAAGCGTTTTGTCTCTTCTATACCCAGCCCATCAAGCTGCTGCTCCTGCCTAATGGAACCCAATGTAGTAATAGTCAGCACTTGTGTCCGCCCCCGGGTAAATAGGGCTGAGCCATGGGTACGAGGCAAAAGCCCTACTTCGCAGCCAAGTGGTCGGACCTCTGTCAGACTACGACCACTGACCCGCTGTCCTTTGTCAAAGATACCACTTCTTACTTCAGTCCTAACCTCTGCCTCAAAAGCAGAAAGTATATCTTCCTCAGGGAATGACTCCCCTAGACTGTCTACAAGTTCTTTCTTTAGGTTGGAGAGTGCCTGTTCACGCTGTAATTTCTCTGGTTGGTATAAGGCGTGGTCAAACCTTCCATTAATAATGGATGAAATGGCTGATATTACCTCAGGGTTAATCCTACTGACAGGGGCTTCCAGCTTGGGTTTACCACAAGCCTGCTGAAGCTGTTCTTGAAGCTTAATAATATCTTGGTTTGCCTCATGACCAAACCTAATTGCCCGGGCAACAATATCTTCTGAAACCTCCTGAGCTCCTGCCTCGACCATTACCACCGCTTGCTTGGTGCTAGCCACAACCAAGTCAAGCTGGCTGCTTTCAAGCTGGACTAATGTTGGATTTAATACCAGCTCACCGTTAATATAGCCAATATGAACCGCGCTCACCGGACCGTCAAATGGTACTTCTGACAATAATAGGACAGCCGAGCTACCCATAACCGCCAAAATGTCAGGGTCGTTTTCCCGGTCGGCGGAAAGGACAGTAACTATAAGCTGAATATCATTACGCCACTCCTTGGGCAAAAGTGGGCGCAGCGGACGGTCAGTAAGTCGACTAGCCAAGGTTGCTTCCTGGCTGGGGCGTCCTTCCCGTCTAATAAAGCCACCAGGAATTTTACCGGCAGCATATAGCCTTTCTTCATAGTCAACGGTTAGCGGCAGAAAATCTGTTCCCTCTCGCGGTTCCGGGCTGATGCAGACAGTAACCAGAACTACAGTGTCTCCATAGCGAACCGTTACCGCTCCACTCGCCTGCCCGGCAAGCTTCCCGGTGTCTAT
>DAOWJC010000135.1 GCA_030640595.1 Dehalococcoidia bacterium
CAGTGATAGTCTTTTTTAGGAGGTTGCTGATGGAACAGAGCCAGAGGAGGTATTGGTAAGTGGTTGAAGGATTGCTCCTAAGTCCTCTTTATTAGAGAAAAAGAAAGGAGATAGCTATGGAAAACCGATGTCATATCATCGCAGAGGTCACTGGTTCAAATCCAGTATCGCCCACCATTTGTAATTAATATTAACCTCAAATTAGCTGCCACCGAAGGCAAAAATCTCAATTAATTGTTGGTCTTGTTGTCATTTATGTCTTATGTACACTTTTCATACCCCAAAATGCAAAAGCCAAAGTAGCCAGCCCTACAATATTCACGGCAGCGAATGTTAGAGTGGCGGCACTTCCCCAATCGAAAACAAACTCATTGATTAGAAGACCGAGAGTGCCAATAATGAGTAAAATAAAGGCACTCAATCTAATAATTTTTGTCACAGGTATACCTCCAAGTTACTATTACTGTAATATAGGATAATGCCGTTAAGATGGAGTGTCAACCAAAACTGAGGATAAACTGTGGCTTTGTCACAAGAAATAAACGAGCGGCCTGGAATGTTCTATCCGTGCAAACAGAGCATAACCTTTATTGAGGGCAAGGTTAACTTGCCAGTCTTAAGTAGGAGAGCAGCAACTGCCGTAATGCTGGAATCAGCCTCTTCTTTTCAAACAGGAGTTCGGGAACTGTCAACCAACGCCCACCATTGTGTATTGTAGGAAGAACTCCTACTTTCTTCTCAGATATCCCTCTTGGTGGCAGTGGCATAGTGTAGGGTTGAACATTCCATCATGTTGTTACCTTTTTGTCTTTCGGAATCCAGCAGTTTATAATCCTGTATTAATCAGGTAACCAAATCTTCGGTAAAGGAGAAGCAAAATGCACGAACATACACCGACATACGAGGAAGCACTGTCGCTTTTCAAGGAATTTAACCAGAGTGAGAGCTTGCTGAAGCATGCCTATACCGTTGAGGGGGTAATGCGCTACATTGCCAAGAAGATGGGGGAGGATGAGGAGAAGTGGGGAATTGTTGGACTGATGCATGACCTGGACTACAAGCGTTTTCCGGAGCAGCACTGTAGGAAATCACGAGAGATATTGGCGGAGCAAGGTTGGCCGGAGGAATACATACGAGCCATTGTGTCTCATGGCTGGGGTATCTGCAGTGACGTTGAGCCGAAAACCAGCATGGAGAAAACACTATATGCCATTGATGAACTGACCGGGCTGGTTACAGCGGTAGCAATAATCCGACCGTCGAAGAGTGTGGCCGACCTGGAGGCAAAGTCGGTGATGAAGAAATGGAAAGATAAGTCATTTGCTGCCGGTGTGAACCGCTCGATAATTGAGACGGGGACAGCGATGTTGGGGATGCAGCTAAGTGATGTGGTTACCGACGTTATTATGGGTATGCGCCAGGTAGCCGACAGGATAGGGCTATAATAGGTTAGCCTAACCATACAGGTGGCAGGATACTAAGTGGTTTCCTTCCAGCAGCTTCAGTGTAGGCAGTTCCTGACGGCAAAGTTTCATTACTCTGGGGCATCTGGTATGGAAGCGACATCCTGGAGGAGGGTTAACCGGTGACGGGACCTCACCTTGTAGCAAAATCCTTTCTCGTTTCTGGTGTGGGTCGGGAAGAGGGATTGCAGATAGCAGCGCCTCAGTATATGGGTGGAGGGGATGGCTAAATAATTCCGTTCTATCCGCTAATTCAATTATTTGCCCTAGATACATTACCGCAATCCTATCTGAGACTTGCCCTATGACCGCTAGGTCATGTGCGATGAACAGATAGGCCAGTTCAAGCTCGCGTTGTAAATCCATAATCAGGTTTAGAATTTGGGCCTGGACTGATACGTCTAGGGCACTAACCGGTTCATCAGCCACAATGAGTTTTGGAGTTACCGCTAGCGCCCGGGCAATCCCAACGCGCTGCTTCTGTCCGCCGCTCAATTCGTGGGGGTACCTCATGGCATGCTCCGGTTCCAAACCCACCCGTTTTAGCAGCTCCTCTACCCTTTCCAATCTGTCTTTTTCACTGCCAATACTGTGGATAAGCAATGCCTCCCCGATAGAATCCCCGATAGTCATTCTAGGGTCAAGGGAGGATTGGGGGTCCTGGAATATCATTTGAGCCTCTTTTCTTAGCTCCTTTAATTGTCTTTTGTCCCATCTCGTAATATCGCTCCCTTTATAGAGGACTCTGCCTGCTGTCGGCTCTTCCAGCCTTAATAGGGTTCTGCCTAGGCTCGACTTGCCACATCCAGATTCCCCAACCAAGCCCAGGGTTTCTCCCTCCATTATATAAAAGGAGACCCCGTCCACTGCCTTCACATCAGCAACATGCCGCGACAGCAGCCCCGCTGTAACCGGATAGTATTTTTTCAGGTTTTCGACCTCTACCAATCCTTTGCTCACTTTATGAATCCTCTCTAGGCGTGACCAGCTATGAATACAGGTGGCAGGCTACAAAATGCTCCCCGGAGAGCACGACCTCCTTTGGTCTTTCCTCGCTGCAGATTGGCATCCGGTGCTCGCAGCGAGGGTTGAAGATACAGCCTTCAGGAGGGTCAATCAGGCTGGGTATCATTCCCGGGATGGGTGTTAACCTATTCCTTCCAGCTGAGATGTTCGGCAGGCAATTAAATAACCCGTGGGTGTAAGGATGTTTGGGTTGGTCAAATATATCGAGTGCGGTACCAGCTTCGGCTACTCTGCCACCATACATGACTATAATCCTGTCGGCAATCCCGGCTACGGTGCCTAGGTCATGGGTTATAAACAGGATGGACATATTCCTTTCCTGTTTTAGGTCTCGGAAAATATCCAAAATCTGAGCCTTTATAGTTGTGTCAAGGGCGGTAGTAGGCTCATCGGCGATAAGAATCTCAGGCTCGCAGGATAGGGCAGCAGCTATCATTACCCTTTGCTTCATACCACCGGAGAATTGATGTGGATAGTCTTTCATTCTTTCTCTCGCCTGGGGGATGCCCACTTGTTCCATTAGGTATAAGGCTCTCTCCATAGCCGGCTTGTGTTTTAACCTGAGATGGAGCTTTATCTGTTCAGCAACCTGGTCGCCAATGGTGAACACGGGATTGAGTGAAGTTTGGGGGTCTTGAAATATCATGGCTATCCTATTGCCACGAATCTGCCTGAGTCTCTCACTGGAACAGCGTAACAGGTCTTCGCCGTGATATAGTATCTCCCCACCAATTATTCTACCCGGTGGGCTATCGATTAAGCGTAAAATTGATAGTGCAGTGGCTGTCTTGCCGCATCCAGACTCGCCTACCAAGCACAGGCTCTCCCCCTTTCTGAGACCAAAGCTTATGCCATCAACTGCCTTCACCACACCACTGCGGGTGAAAAAGTATGTCTTCAGATGCTTAACTTCTAACACAGTGTTGTTCACTGCGCCTCCTAAAGCTGACTTCTGGGGTCAAAGGCATCTCTAATGCCGTCCCCCAGAAAATTAAAGGCTAAAACGGTCAAAAAAAGCATAATTCCCGGCTCTACAGCTACCCACCAGGCAATGTCTAAAGTGCGTTGGCCAGCATGCAAAACCACTCCCCAGCTGGTAACTGTAGGGTCCCCCAACCCGATGAAACTTAGTGCCGCCTCAGCCAAGATGACGGCTGGTATGGATAGGGTTGCTATCACAATAATGGAGCTCAGGACATTAGGTATGAGGTGACGGAATATGATTCGGGCGTCGCTTGCCCCCAGGGATTTAGATGCCATGATGAATTCTCTTGTTCTGAGAGACAGAGCCTCGCTTCTGACCAGTCTGGCAGTTCCTGTCCAGCCGGTGAGGCCTATCGCCAGGATGATGAAAGCTAAAGACGGTCCGAAGATGAAGATAATGAATACCAGTAGCAGGAAGAAAGGGAAGGTCATCATTATGTCAGTGAATCTCATTAGGCCCATGTCAGCCCAGCCGCCTAAGTAGGCAGACAACACGCCCATGATTGTGCCTATAAGTATAGCTATGAAGGTAGCCAGCAGGCCAACTTGCAAGGATACTCTGGCACCGGAAACGAGCATAGCCAGCATATCTCTACCTTTGTCATCAGTGCCTAAGAGATGTTTCCAGGTACCTGGGGTCTCCCTCGTCACGAATTCCCCCGTCTTCAGGTCATATACCGATTGTTGAATGCTGAAACCCAAGGGGGGCAGGTTTTTCTCCTCGAAGTTGACCTTGGTCGGGTCTTGGGTTAAAAAGGGACCGATAATGGCTACTGCAATTAAAAATGCTATGAATGATAGTCCAAAGACGGCAAGTCGGTGCCGTTTCGTTCTTTCCCAGTAATACTTGGTCAACCTTCTATTGACATAAAGTGGATACAACCCGTAGAAGATGACCAGAATGGCGAAAAACAGGTAGAAGTACTCCAGAGGCGCAAGAATCTTGTCAACTAGGTAAATGTCCAAAAGGAGGATTAGACCCAGAACCAGAAGCGCCCCTATAAACATTAGGTTTTTCAGTCCGCCGACCTTACTGCTGATTTTCTTCATCACCTTGCCTCTCAGTCATATCGTATTCTGGGGTCAAGCCAGGTGTATACGATGTCAGTAGCCAGGTTGGTAAGGAGTACTACCAAGGCTCCAATAAGGGTTATCGTTACCACAACCGGATAGTCGCCGGCAAAGATGGCATTAAAGGATATCCTTCCCAGCCCGGGTATGCCAAAGATAATCTCGGTCAGATAGGCTCCGCCAAAGACGACACCGCTTAGGTCGAACATTATTATGGTAATGACGGGCAGGATGGCATTTCTAAAGACGTGCTTACCGATGACCACCCTCTCCGGCAGACCCTTAGCCCTGGCTGTTTTAACAAACTCCTTTCTTAGATTGTCTAGGGTAGCCGATCTGGCATATCTGGTGTAGCCAGCCATCATCCCTGTGCCCAGGGTAATAACCGGCAAGATGAGAGCTTTTAAATTAGCCAGAGAAAACATGGGCAAGCCGGTATCGTAGAAGGTCTTAAACCAGCCCAGTTGCACCGAGAACACCAGGATTAACATTATGCCCAGCCAGAAGTTGGGAATGGATATGCCGATGAAGGAGAAGAGGGTGGCTAGATAATCGGTCCTGGTATACTGCTTTACCGCCGAGTAGATTCCGATTAGGATGCCCAAGCTGGCGGAAAACAACATGCTGAGGAGAATAAGCTGGAAAGAGTAAACCCAGTGCCGTTGGATTAACTTCATTACCGGCATGGAGGTGCTGAACGACCATCCCCAGTCGCCACGAGCCAGATTGACCACATAATCTATATACTGTTCATATACGGGTTTATCGAGACCATATCTGGCTTCAATGGCGGCTACTACTTGTGCCGGGTCCTGGGTTCTGGCTGACATGTTAGCCAGATACTTATCTGCCGGGGAGCTGGGGCCTAGCCTTAACAGGAAGAAAGTAATGGTGACCACACCAAAGGCTATGAGTGCGGCATAGATAAGCCGTTTGATTATGTAACCCTGTAATCCACCCCGTTTCAAAGGCTTGCTCCGTCAGGAAGAAACTATGGTTCGGCAAAGTACCATTCATGGTAGTTCCAGCCCAGTCTCATCCCAGGGTCAATCCCCTCTACGTTAGCCTGGAAGCTGTGATTACCTCTGGGGAAAGAAAGGAAGGCAGCCGGTTGGTCTTCGGCTATTACCTGGCTTATCTCAACATACATCTTTTTGCGCACTTCCTTGTCTAGCGCCTCTCTTGACCTAACCCTGATAAACAGTTCATCCACCTTCGGATTAGAGTAACCCCAGTAGTTCAGTCCCCCATCGGTAACAAAGAACACCCGTGAACCTGAGGGAGCGATAGGATGGGTGTTGAACCCCATCACCATCAAGTCCCAAGGCTGTTCGCTCACTGCGTCAGGACCATTATTGTATCTGGGCTCCTGGTCTGTGCCCGGGACTTTATTCATCATGTATTGTCTAAGTAGGGTAGGCCAGGGAATTAGCTTGATGTTTACCTCTATACCGATATCAGCCAGTTCCTGCTTTGCCAAGAAGGCAATGTCTTCCCGCAGCTTGTTACCTGAGTTGGTGGCCAGAGTAAATTTGATAGGCTTGCCATCCTTGTCCTGAACCGATATAGTCCCGTCTGGATTCTTGATGCCGTAACCAGCTTCGTAAAGCATCTGTTTGGCCAATTCCTTGTCGTAGAGAGGTCCGTAGCCGTACTTTGGCACCCCTTCCTCGGTATACCACGGAGAGGGCTTAGG
>DAOWJC010000031.1 GCA_030640595.1 Dehalococcoidia bacterium
ACATCGCGGTAAACTCTGCGCCGAGCAACAGGATTATTCCTGTGGCGGTGATAATACCCATCACTGCGCACAGCCCACCGAGGATACCAAAAATCCAGGCTAACAGCCCCATAATAGAACCTCCTTTTTATTAAGTAAGCAGCTAGACTTGCCTTGGCTTTATTCTATCCTATAATTACTATATAATCAATGCGTATTTAGGGGATTTATATAAAGTTATGGGCAGTGTAGAGCAAGATGTAGGCAATTTACTCCGCCAGAAAGGGCTGACCCTGGGGTTAGTTGAATCAGCTACCGGAGGGCTAATATCCCACCTGATAACCAATGTCCCCGGCAGCTCGGACTATTATAAGGGGTCGGTTACTGCTTATAGCAATGAAGTCAAGGTTAAAATAGTCGGGGTAAAAGAGGACACCATCAACAAATATGGTGCGGTGAGTTACCAAGTGGCTGAGGAAATGGCGCAAGGGGGTAGAAGGATATTAGCCGCAGATATATGTTTAGCTGATACTGGTATTGCCGGACCTAGCGGGGCTACCTCAGGAAAACCACTGGGGCTATTCTACATCGGGTTATCACACCAGGCGGGGACCTATAGCCAGAAACACAACTTTCAGGGAAACCGAGAGCAAAATAAGCGGGGTGCTGCTGAGGCAGCCTTGGGCTGGCTAAAAGAATACCTGATAAGCCTAAAATAAAGGCCATCATTGGGGGTGAGGTAGATAGACAATCTCAAAGAAAAACAGGTCGTTACCTGCTTCCTTGAATCTAATGGTGAGATACTGATTTTGCGCCGAAGCCAGCAGGTTGGCAGTTATCAGGGAAGATGGGCAGGGGTTAGCGGCTACATAGAGACCACTGCTGATGAGCAAGCCCTGGTAGAGATAGAAGAGGAAACCGGCCTGTTTGGGGAAGACCTTAAATTGATAAAAAGGGGCAAGCCTTTACCGATTAAAGATGAGGGGCTCAGTATTAAGTGGGTCGTCCATCCTTATCTTTTTCACATAAAAGACCGGGATAAAATCAGAATTGACTGGGAACATAAAGAGACGAGATGGATACAGCCCAACGAAATAGATAACTACCAAACCGTGCCTATGCTCAAGGAGACCCTGGATAGGGTTTACAATGTCTAGTTATCTTTAACAGCCTGCCGCGCCAACTGGCTGGCACCGTGAGTTCTGTCATTCCTGATTTCGTCTATCAGGCTAATGATTTCAGGCCTGATATTCACGACAGCTATTCTATCAGCCGAAGATAGATGGTCAAAGCTCACAACCTAGATGGTATCTTAAGAAAGGGTGTTTAAGAGGGCGAAGCCCCTCTTACATTATCTCTCCCTTCAAAGGAGAGGGGGATAGCAGTTTTTCGGTAACTCCTTCTTCCCACCCGCCCACTCTCGAACTGCCTCTACCTCTAGGGGTTGGCTTGATTGCCCGTTATCACCAATCAATGCTATACTCTGGTAAACATCACGGACTAGAAGGGAAGATTTGGTATGAAAAGAGCCGATGGTCGTGCCTACGATGAGTTGCGACCAATGAAAATAATACCCGGATTCCAGAGCTTTGCCGAAGGCTCGGCACTAATAGAACTGGGGAAGACCCGGGTATTGTGCTCAGTTAGCGTGGAGGAGAGGGTGCCAGGTTTCCTTAGGGGGGGAGGTGGTGGCTGGATTACGGCTGAATACTCTATGCTACCCCGCGCCACCGTCACCCGCACCCCCCGTGATTCATCACTGGGCAGGGTTGCCGGCAGAAGCCAGGAAATCCAGCGCCTCATTGGGCGCTCACTACGGGCAGTAACCGACCTCAGTGCATTAGGGGAAAGAACATTAATTGTAGATTGTGATGTATTGCAGGCAGATGGCGGCACCAGGACGGCGGCTATTACCGGCTCCTATGTAGCCTTATATCAGGCAATGCAAACCCTGTCGGATATGGGGGTGCTATCAACTATTCCCCTGAAGAGTGCCGTAGCTGCTACCAGCGTTGGCATCTGGCATAGCTATATGCTGTTGGACCTGTGCTACGATGAAGACTGCAATGCTGCGGTTGACTTCAATGTGGTGATGACCAGCCGGGGTGAGTTTGTTGAGGTTCAGGGCACGGCTGAAGGCAAGCCATTCTCCAAGGAGACCATTGATTCCTTACTCTCTTTAGCCGAAAAGGGCATCAAGCAACTTTTTCAAATCCAACAAGCAGCCCTGGAAACAGCAAAAATAACATAAAAAGATGGGAAATCCCAAATTGCGAGTTTACGGGGAAAAATGAAATCAAAGCTAATTCTGACGTGTATCATGGTTGCCATCTCACTATCTCTATTTGCTTGTTCCCCAGTCCCAAAACAAGCATCTTTAGATGTTTCCTATGATGACTTTATGAAGCTCCAGCATATCAGCAAGGAAGTCGAAGTTGCTATTGACGGGTCATTGACAGTAGCTTTGTACTCTTGCCCGTCGGAGGGACGCCAGTGGTCAGAGGCACAAATTAGTGACCAAACTGTATTACAGCAGACAGACCACAAATTGGTGATGCCCAAACCTGAAACGCCTCCTGTTCCTGGTACTCCTGGTCAAGAAGTGTGGACTTTCAAGGCTCTCCAGAAAGGCACGAGCACCATATCTATGGAATATACCCACCCTTGGGAAGGCGGAGAGAAGGAGCCAATGCTCACATTTATCTTAACCGTAGTTGTTAAATAGAATGACTCAGAGATAAGAAAATATTCCCGCCACTCAGTCTAAGGGCGCACCTGCCCACTGCCAAAGATAATCCACTTATAGCTAGTTAGTTCCTTTACCCCTAACGGACCGCGGGCATGCATTTTCTGGGTGCTGATGGCGACCTCAGCCCCCAGACCGAATTGACCACCATCGGTGAAACGGGTGCTGGCATTGACATAGACACAGGCAGCATCCACCTCATTAAGGAAGCGCATGGCTGTGCTATAATCCTCAGTGACAATAGCCTCATCTGCTCCTGAGCCATAGCGCTCAATGTGCTGTAGTGCCTCATCCAGAGAATCCACCACCCTAACCGCCGCCACCAGCGACAGAAACTCCTTGCCCCAATCCTCACCCGTAGCTGGCACAAGCTTCAAAGAAGAGTTTGGTTTAAGAATAGCCAGGGCACGCTCATCACAGTGCATCTCCACCCCTGCCTTAGCCCACTCAGCAGCCACCAATGGTAGGCAGCGCTGGGCAATATCAGTGTGAACCAGCAGGGTATCCAGGGCGTTGCACACCGTAGGACGCTGCACCTTGGCATTAAAGGCTATAGCTACTGCCTTATTCACATCGGCGCTCATATCAACATAGGTATGACAAACGCCAATCCCACCACTAATCACCGGCATAGTAGCATTCTCGGTGACAAATTTTATCAGCTCGGCTCCACCTCGGGGAATAACCAGGTCAATAAAGTCCCCCATCTTGAGCATTTGGTTGACCAGGGCTCGGTCGGTATTCTCAATAAACTGCACTGCCCCATCAGGTACGCCAGCCCTTATAATAGCCTCCTGAACTACCCTGGCTAAGGCGCTGTTGGAGTGAATTGCCTCCTTACCTCCCCTGAGGATGACGGCATTACCCGACTTCAGGCAAAGGACAGAGATGTCTATGGTAACATTGGGTCGGCTTTCATAGATGGCTCCAATTACGCCCAAAGGAACCCGCTTCCTACCTATCAGTAAGCCATTGGGCAGGGTGCGCATATCAAACACCTCACCCACCGGGTCGGGGAGAGCTGCCACCGCCAGCACATCCTGGGCGATTGCCTCAAGACGACTGGAGGAGAGCATCAGTCGGTCAAGCATGGCAGCACTCATACCCGATGCCTCAGCCTCCTTGTAGTCAATCTGATTGGCTGACAGTATTTTATCCTTCTTGACTAACAGGTCATCAGAAATATTATGCAACGCTTTATTCTTGACTTCGGTTGAAAGGTATGCCATACGGTGAGCAGCCGCCTTAGCCGCCCTACCCTTTGCTTCCAGTTCTTCTATCGCTGATTTCATTTTTAACTCCTCAGGTTTTTATTGTGGTAACCCTATCTCTTTAACTATCCTTCTCACCAATAACCTCGGCTTCAATGCCAAAGCTATCGTTGAGACGATTCTGCGTCAGGTTAACGGCTAAATGGGTAATATCAATGCCTATCCAGCATCTATCTAGCTTCTGGGCAGCGACAAGTGCCGTGCCGCAGCCACAGAAGGGGTCAAGGACGATATCCCCCTCATTGGAACTGGTTTTTATGACGCGCTCCAACAGGGCAAGCGGTTTTTGGGTAGGATAGCCAAGGCGCTCCTTAGCCGCTGGATTTATAAACGGTATCTCCCAAACATCGGGAGCGGTGAGTTCTCTCTGTTCAGCGTAAACCACCCGGTCATAATCTGAGGGATTCAATCTGCCCCTGTTTACCGCCTTGTCAAACTGTTCTCTATCATAGACTAGCAATTGCCGAATTCGCCCTTGTCTGGTTTGTATGGTATTGGTATTCCATCCCTTTGCCTTTCTTGCTTGAAGGTATTCCCGCACCGGCAACTTCATTTGGCTGAAGGTTACCTTGCTTCTATCCTTACAATAAAAGAGAAGAATATCGTGCATTCTTTGGAAACGCTGGCTTTTCGCTGTCCATCGCCGATAGAACCACACAATCTCATTCCTGAAGTTGGCCGGCCTGAATATCTGGTCTAGCACCAGCTTTAGATAGTGGCTGGCGGTGGGGTCACAGTGAAGATAGAGCGAGCCGGTGGATTTTAGAACTCGGTGGAGTTCTACCAGCCTTGCCGTCATCATAACCAGATATGCCATCACATCGTTACCACCTATGGCATCATGCAGAGCACCGATTAGCTTGCCTACCTTCGGGGGTGCATTAACCACGATGTCGTGGTAGGTATCCGCTGCCGTCTGAGTCCAGTGCCAGGTATCGGCGAAGGCTTTTATCTGGGCTTCAGACTCAACCCCACCATTTTCCTTGAACAGGATGTTATAGTCCTTTTTACTATTAAAAGGCGGGTCCAGGTATATCAGGTCAATAGAGTTATCGGGGAAATATTCCCGGTTTCGCAATATTTCCAGATTATCGCCAAAATAAAGAACATTGGTCTTCATAAGCTTACAATACCACCAGATTATTTCGGTGCACTACCTCTGCGCCATAGTCGTAGCCGAGGAGGGAAGCAATTTTTCTGGAGTGTGTCCCTTTGATAACACTGATATCAGCCGAGCTATAGTTGGTTATGCCACAGCC
>DAOWJC010000126.1 GCA_030640595.1 Dehalococcoidia bacterium
AATTTTAGCTACCGACTTTCGCTATATAGAGCAAGCTAAAAGACAAGCCCCAGACTATGAGATTTTTCTAACTTCTGGTGATATAGCCGATTGGTTTCCCCGACTGGTAGCTGAGTTGAACTTGAGGAAGTTAGGATTCGAAGCCGGACATACTACCTTTACCGTGTACCATCAGCTAACCGATACCCTGACTAAAGTCGAGTCCAAACTCAGGCTTGTTCCTGTGGATGGATTGGTGGAGTGGCTTCGGGCAATAAAGGAGCCTGAGGAAATCAAGCTTATTACCAAAGCTGTAGACATGGCTGATAATGCTTTTGAATATATTAAAGATATGATTCGCATCGGTATGAGTGAGAAGGAAGTAGCCTGGGAGATAGAGAAATTCCTGCGAGACAAAGGTAGTGAGCCGATACCCTTTGATATTATCGTTGCCTCTGGTTCCAATTCTGCCCTACCCCATGCTAAACCCTCATCACGTCCTATCCATTCGGGGGAGCCGGTGGTGATTGATATCGGGGCTAGGGTTGATGGTTACTCCAGTGACCTGAGTCGCACTATTTGCCTTGGCACTCCCGATGATACCTTCAACAAGGTATATAGTGTTGTTCTTGACGCCCAGCTTACGGCAATGGCTGCAATTAAGAACGGTATGACCGGTGGCGAAATTGACAATCTGGCCAGGATGGTTATCAAGCAGGCGGGTTATGGTGAAGCCTTTGGACATGGTCTGGGGCACGGCATAGGGCTGGCACCACATGAACTGCCACGCCTTGGTCCAAATTCATCAGAACACCTTGCCGACGGCATGGTATTTACTATTGAGCCTGGTATTTATCTTACCGGTTGGGGTGGGGTGAGGATTGAGGATGTGGTAGTTATAGAAAGTGGTACAATCAGGGTGATTTCAAAAGCCAGGAAATAATACCGGGGTTTAACATGATAAGTGGTAGTGAGCTAAGGAAAGGAATCATTATTGAACTGGAAGGCAAGCTGTATCAGGTTGTTGACTACCAGCATATCAAGATGAAGCGAACCGCATTGGCTCGGGTAAAGCTTCGTGACATTCGGGCTGGTCATACTATTGAGCGAACCTTCCAGTCCGATGAGAAGTTCACTCGGGCACGGCTCGACTATCGCAGTATGCAGTACCTCTATAATGATGGTGACCTGTATTATTTTATGGATGAGGAAAGCTTCGAGCAGATGCCCATCAGTGCCAGCCAACTAGGTGATACCATTAACTATCTAAAAGAAGGCATGTCTCTACAGGTATCAAGCTACAGGGGCGAACTGGTAGGTGTGGAGCTATCCATTACTGTTGAGCTTCAGGTAATTGACACCGGTCCTGCTTTTAAAGGTGATACGGCAACCGCCGGTAATAAACCGGCTAAGCTAGAAACCGGTATTACCATCCAGGTTCCTCTGTTTATAGCTGAAGGAGATGTTATCAAGATTGACACTCGTAGCGGCAGCTATTTAGAGAGGGTCGGTTGAGGTTGACTAAATTGATGAAGGCTGACCTGCACATTCACACTAAATATTCAATGGATTGCGATATGCCTCTGGAGAAGATAATTACTCGCTGTCTGGAGACCGGGATAAACTGCATTGCCATAGCTGACCATGGCACTATTGAGGGTGCATTAAAGATGCAAACTATAGCCCCCTTCCCGGTAATTGTAGCTGAGGAGATTCTAACTCCACATGGCGAGATAATGGGTATGTTCCTTAAAGATGGTATCCCCAGTGGTCTGTCTGTCGGTGAGACTATATCTCGCATCAAAGCTCAAGGTGCCCTGGTATGTATACCACATCCCTTTGATATATTCAGGCAATCAGCTCTAAAGGCTAGGGTAATAGAGGAAATAGTAGACCAAATTGATGTTATAGAAGTATTTAACTCAAGAAGCCCTCTTCTTCAGTCTTCGGTCAAGGCTCAAATCTTTGCTCAAAAGTATGGTATCCCTGGGAGTGCCGGCAGTGATGCCCATACCCCTGGTGAAATAGGTAAAGCCTATGTAGAGATGCCAGAATTTAATGGCAGGGATGACTTTCTAAACGCCTTAGCCAACGCTAAGATTTGTGGACAAAAGACAAGCCCCTTGGTTCATTTTAGCAGCGCTTGGGCAAGGCTAAAAAAGCAGTTCTAAAATCGTGGGGGATTAAGGAGGTGAGGTTAATTAACCCCTATCAACTTGGCTGGTTTTCTACAGGCAGAGATAAGGCAGCCAGAGACCTGTTAAAAGTAGTGAACAGCAGTATCAAGCAGAGCGAACTTGAAGCTGAGATAGCCTTCGTTTTCACTAACCGTGAGCCTGGTGAGTCAAAGGAGAGTGATTTATTCCTCAAACTGGTTGAGAATTATCAAATCCCACTTGTCTGCTTTTCCTACCAGAAATTTAAGGCTGGGAAAGGCATCCCCAGCCAAGAAGATGCTTTACCTCTTTGGCGATTTGACTATGATAGAGAGGTGATAAACCGGTTACAGGGCTTTCATCCCGACCTCTGTGTGCTTGCCGGTTATATGCTAATTGTTGGCGAGGAGATGTGCCAGAGATACAATATGATTAACCTTCACCCAGCAACTCCAGGTGGGCCTAAAGGAACCTGGCAGGAGGTAATCTGGCAACTAATTGATAATAAGGCTGAGGAAACAGGGGTAATGATGCATCTGGTGACGCCGGAGCTGGACAAGGGACCACCGGTAACCTATTGCACCTTCCCGATTAGAGGTAAACCGTTTGATGAATATTGGGCGGAAATAGAGGGGCATCCCGTTGAAGAGATTAAAAAGCAGGGGGGAAATAACCCCCTATTCAAGCTCATCCGTAAATATGGACTGGCTAGAGAATTTCCGCTAATAATATCTACCCTCAAGG
>DAOWJC010000131.1 GCA_030640595.1 Dehalococcoidia bacterium
CCAAGACCTATGGGTTTGGTTAAAATCAGGGCGTCTCCGTCTCTTGCCTTGGCATTAGTTATTATCTTCTGAGGGTGGACTAACCCAGCTACACAAAGGCCATATTTTGGTTCATCATCTTTGAGACTATGTCCGCCTATTATGCTGATGCCAGCTTCCGCAGCCTTATCAGCACCACCCCGCAGAATCTCCTCCATAATGTTTAGCGGGAGCTTCTTTTCTGGAAAGCAAATAATATTTAAAGCTGCGATAGGGCGACCTCCCATAGCATATATATCACTCAAAGCGTTGGCAGCAGCAATAGCACCAAAGCTATAGGGATCATCAACATTGGGAGAAAAAAAATCAACCGTTTGAACTAAGGCAAGTTCCTCACTGAGTTGATAGACTCCCGCATCATCAGGAACTCCTAAGCCTACTATTACATTAGGGTCATATCTTATATCCATGTGACGCAGAACCTGCGTCAAGCCGTTAAGGCTTACTTTGCCCCCTCAGCCACTTTGCCTTGCCAAACCAGTTAAACGGATAACCTCGCCTGGCATCCTTTCACCTCCTCTCTTTAACTGGGAAGTAATGTATGGAAAATTTGTAGATGCTTGTTTTACTTCTTCTAATCTATCGTTTCATCCCCCATAGTATTATAGATTACTTAAATGAATGCGGAGGGGGTGGGAATCGAACCCCCCGCGGCAATTAAATTGCCGCCAACGGATTTGAAGTCCGAGAAGCCCACCAGAGCCTATCCGCCTCCGCTTTAATTTGATAGCCAAAAAGTCGGTTATTTTTGAGCCAGCTTGAAAATGTTACCGCACTGCGCTACCCTTGTCAAAAGGTAGGTGCCAAGGTGCATAGGGTATGTGATACAGCGCAAACCCCGTGTCGACTATTCCTCAAACACGGTCTGTATTTCCACTTCCACCTGCAGGGCTCGCAGCGCCTTCTTAACCAAGTTGAGGCGCAGCTTCCTCTCCTCATCTTCGGGCAATTCGGGATTGCCTAAAGGATGAGGGATAGCCACGGCGGGCACGATGCGATTAGCCCCCACGGTCAACGAGATGGGCACTATTGAAGCCACATGCACCACAGGCAACCCTACTCGGTCTATCTCTTTTGCTAACGTTGCACCGCAACGTGTATCGGTCCCTCAGGTGGAGGTGAGAATCACCCCATCAACATCGGCCGCCTTCAACTTCTCCGCAATCGCCTTGCCAAACTTCTGAGAGTTGGCAACCGAAGTGGCATTACCTACAGTGACATAGTAGACGTCATACAGTTTACCAATGGTGCCGTCCTTCTCCAGAGCACGCATAGCGTCCAATGGCAAGACCCTATCCGGATCGTCGTTAGCGTAGGTTGGATCGTAGCCACCGTGACATGTCTGGTAGGCATCTGGGGTTAGGTCATCCACGCCGGCGATATTGTATTCGGCAAACTTGGAAGCGCTGGCAGCCTCTATTCGGTCCGGGTTACCCAGGGGCACTATCCCCCCTGAGGTCACCAGGGCTATCGTAGTTGAGCGCAGGTCCCTAATCGCGGGGCTGGCTGGAACAAGTTCAAAGGTGGGCATCGGATACTCAGTCTGGAATGGTTCCCCCCTTAGTTTGGACAGGAGCATGTCTACCGCCCTCTCCGCCCCGGTTCGACCGACAAATTGATTGACCCTGATGCCGCGAGGGAAGTAACCCTCCTCTTGTGGGAGGCCAATCTCTTGCCCAAGGCCTAGTTTCCGGACGAAACCGGACATTTTAGGAATGGCCTCTTTCATGCCTCGAACCGAATCGGCGGTGGGGATAACGTAAACCTCCTTGCGGTAGAGGTCCAACGCCGGGTTCTCTTCGTACATGGCGGTGACCACCGGGATGCCCAGCTTCTTGCTTACCGCTGAACATGAGGCTCCGCAAGCAATGCCGTATCTGCCGGCAGTGAATGCCGGGCCAGCTACAAATACGTCTGGCTTATAACGGGAGACAGATTCCACTACCTTTTCTACCGCAGCCTCTATATTCTCAGCGAAGTAATTATCGCCGCAGATCATCGTAGCCACTATCTCCCCCTCTTCCCCTAAGGCCTGCTGCAAGGGTATGCCGGGACCAACAGCGCCCTCCTTAATCAGGGGAGGGATGTTGGCTTTCTCCTCGCCTCCTATTTGAGCGAAGAATTGATTCAAGTAATGGACTACTCTATATTTTTTCTGTGCCATCTTTCCTTCTCCTTAAAGGCTTTCTAATATCCACGGGCGGTTAACTTGCCAAAACCTAACTGGCAGGTAGACCCCATAATGGTTTGTATCTCGACACTTAGGCCCCCACTAGCAGTCACACTACCAACAAACCCTCCAGAAATGACCTCTGCCGATTTCAGGTCTCCAATGATATGCTTCATAGGGGGGAGAGTTACCACCTCATTGGCATTGCCGACACTGATTACGGCGTCAGCTTGAGGCACTGCATCTGCCAGAGATTGGGAAGCACCATCTTGTCCAGCATACTCATCGGTGATCAGCACCGTCTTTATCCCATACTCCTCCATCTTCTTGCAGAGCATCATCAAATCGGTATCGGGGTTGCCAAAACCTTCCTCGGCAATGATTGCCCCGTCGGCTCCAATGAGTTTCACCAATTTGCTGGCATAGTCTGTAGACCTCTCCTTGTCTAGCAAGGTGACATTCAAATTGGTGACGATGACCCCGACGAAGTTCAAATCCTTGCCATGCCTCCGATAGAGCTCCTTGATTACCGAATCGTTCAGGTGATGGTAGGTAGTGTGCTTGTCGCAAGCGGAGACGCAGTTACCGCTCACTATAGCCCCATCCATGACTTCGTTGGGGTGGAGCAAGGTAGGTAGGAGCTTCTTGGCGTCAACCCCGTAAAACCACGTATCGTGCAACAGACCCTCTGACAGCAGTGTGCTAAGGTAGACGACTCTGGGTAGGGTAGTATCGGTGACCGGACTCAATTCATAGACCTCCAGCTCATCAGGGGCAATATCCTTACACGCCTTGCCCAGGTAAACCGCGGCCCTCAATCCGGTGAGGCGCATAGCCTCCTCATAGGCGTGTGGGTCTAACCCATCAATGGGGTGCAGAACCAACACCACGTTGTTGATCTGAGAAAACGGCGAGTATTGGGCGCCAGGGCCGGTCATATCTATGAAGCCTTCCTGAGGGCCGATGATGCGACCCACGGTGGCTACTGCTGCCCCCCTCAGGACATTGGTTCTACCCGACCCCACCGTCCCCATCTTACCGACGAGCCCTGGAAAAAGCTCGCCTGACCCACTTACTTTGACCCTGGGCTCGATTACGTCTTTCACCGGGATTATCCTCACTTCCTCTCCTGGCCGCGCCAATTCAACATCCGCTTCAGATAATCTATCGTCTTGCCGGGCTAGAGCGATCAGTTCCTTTTTGTTTACATAGAGGGTGCTGTCTTCAATGATGGTCTCGTCACCAAATTGTACGTCTTTGATTTTGATTATCCCTAGTTCTAAGCGCATAATGAACCTCCTTTAGCTTTGTGGTAGCTTACCCTTCTTCTTCCCAAAACATACGGGGCAATCTGCTTCAAGCAGATTGCCCCTGTCCTTTTACCTGAGAGATCATCCGCAACTGTTTACGGACTTACCCCTTCGGTGACTTCACGCAGAGGTCTCTCCAGGGGTTTTTGCTAACGACAGTCCTTTTGCCTGAGAGTTTCGAGACAACCCGGTCCCTTTCCCCTTCGGCTCCCTATACAGGGTCTCTCCTACCGTTGCGGTAAAAGTTTAGCATAGCTCACCATAATTGTCAAGCATCTGCCCTCAGCATCCCAGTCTCATTCTGTTGAGCTGCACCTCGGCCAGGAGCCTCGTCACTCTCTCTAACATTCATCGCTCCACCTGGCGCCAATTTTAAAGGAGATAATGTGTCACTAAGGTGTGGACGAGCGCAGATTTTTGACAAAGGGTAATATATCCACTAAAATTGCGGTTAACCTGATAATAGAATAAGGTGTGACGCAAGCTGTGGATTCAGTTAAACTAGTAAGGGGTTCCTCACCACTAAGGTGGGTCACAAGCGTATTGCTATTTTGTCAACTTTAAGTTGCCACAAAACCTAGGCTTTTGAACGTGTAACAGTCTTTTTTACTAAAATACATATTCTAGCAAGCAGGCATGGAAGAAAGACGGGGTGGAATATGGAGGCAGATTACGAGGTAATTATTGTCGGCTGTGGTCCCGCTGGATTAGCAGCCGGGTTATACGCTGGTCGAGCTAGGCTTAAGGTGCTGCTTTTGGGCAGAGAAACCGCTGGCGGTGAGATGAGAGGCATAGAACAGGTGGAAAACTACCCTGGCTTTCCCGATGGTATCTCAGGTGCCAAGTTAGGCTTGGAAATGATGAAACAGGCTATGAAATATGGCCTGCAGTTTAAGCTAGCCGAGGTCGAGGGAATCGAGTTGCGAAAGGACTACAAGGTAGTTAAGGCTAAGATAATTAGGGCTGGCGAAGCTACTTATCTGGCAGAAACGGTCATTATCGCCGGTGGCGCTCATCCCAGGAAGTTGGGCGTGCCAGGAGAGAGTGAATTTGCAGGCAAGGGCGTGAGCTACTGCGGGGTATGCGACGCGCCTCAGTTTGCGGAACGAGTAGTAGTGGTAGCTGGCGGCGCAGACGCTGGCCTTACCGAAGCACTGTATTTGACACGGCTCGCGTCCGAGATCATTGTAATTGAGCTAATGCCCCAACTGACCGCTAGCAAGATTCTTCAGGAGAGAGCCTTGGCTAACCCAAAGATCAAAATCTGCTGTGGAACCAGGATTGAGGCCATAACCGGCGATAACCACGTTAAGGAGTTGGAGCTTCTTAATGTATTAACCAGCGAAAGAACAACATTGCAAGTGGGCGGAATTTTAATCCGAATTGGGCTTGAGCCTAATACCAGTTATCTAAGAGGTTTGTTATCTCTGGACAGTGAGGGGTATGTGTTAGTAAACGAGGAACTGGAAACGTCTATCCCAGGGATTTTTGCCGCAGGCGATATAAGACATGCATCGGCTAGACAAATAGCTACCGCCGCAGGAGATGGAGTAACGGCAGCGCTATCGGCTGGTAGGTTAATAAAGTTAAAATACTAAGGTAGTGGAAGAGAGCTGGGGCTTGACAGTTACGGCAAGATGGGCTAAACTTTTGCTGCAACGGCAGGAGATGCCTCATATTAAGGAGTCGAAGAGGAAAGAGACCGGGTTGTCTCGAAACTCTCAGGCAAAAGGACTGTCGTTAGCAAAAAGCTCTGGTGAGACCTCTGCGTGAGGTCACCGAAGGGGTAAGTCCGTAAACAGTTGCGGATGATCTCTCAGGTAAAAGGACGGGGCAATCTGCTTGGAGCAGATTGCCCCTTTTTGATTGGGGAGAAGAAGTAAAAGCATTTAAGAACCATTTGTGCAGGGGGGCTAGATAATGGCAGTCTTGAAGAAGACGCCTCTTAATAAGGTGCATCATGAGTTTTTGTCTTCCTGTATTGGCGCATGGTGTTGCCAACGCCTGGGGCTAAAATATGCCTCACTAAGTGAATTGGTGCCTAGAGCTTGACACCCAGCCCAATGGCTTGGCGTCAGGCTTAAGCAGTAAAGAGACACTATTTATAGAAAAAGGCTTGACAAATAAATAATTTAGGTGCAATATTCACATAATTTATTGCTGGTATTATATTAACTAAAGGAGGTGATGCTATAGTAAAAGCCCGAAAGGAGGGAGGGATTTAAACTAGCTAAAAATATGGAAGGGAGGTAACTTAATGGAAGTTATTATGGGAGCTATGGATTGGATAAATGGCATAGCTTGGGGATGGCCGGGGATGATCGTAGTTGTTGGAGGCGGCCTTTACCTTACCATTCGCCTTCGCGGTTTCCAGTTTGTTAAC
>DAOWJC010000154.1 GCA_030640595.1 Dehalococcoidia bacterium
CAGCCTGGAAGCCTAGAGCTATAAATGACCTTGCGAGTTCAGTAGTATCCCTTCCCCATATTGGGAAGATTCCCTTCATCCCTAACTCCGATAAATTATCCTCTCGATATTTCCTTACCTCTTCCAAAAAGACATCACCAAAAACTACTGAGGAAACACCCTCTTGTTTAAACTTGGTAAGCATTCCCCTCATTTTAAACTGATATTCTTCGTTGGAGGAAGCCTTAGAAATAAAAACTTCCTCAATAGGCAAACCTAAAGAGTGCGCCTGCTGCTCAACTAAAGTCCTCAGCACACCGTGCATACTAATTCTGTCATAGTCCTCGGTTATCGTGGTTAGTAAAGCTACTATTTCATACTTTTTACCTTTTTGAATTTCATAAAGGCTAATAGCGCTATCTTTACCACCACTCCAAGCGAAGAGCACTTTTTCCATTTTTAGTTTTATTAGGTAACCCCATCCCCTTTATCCCCTTCCCCTTGATAAGGGGAAGGGGAAAGATTTGTTAGAGGGGCTTCGCCCCTCTTAGACTACCTTTACTACTTACCTAACGCCTCTTTTCTGAGGATTTCGGCTTTGTCGGTCCTCTCCCAGGGGAGGTCAAGGTCATCTCGCCCGAAGTGCCCGTAGACAGCAGTTTGTCTATAGATGGGGCGGCGGAGGTCAAGGGTTTGGATAATGGCTTCCGGTCTAAGGTCAAAGTGCTTGTTAACCAGCTTGAGTAAGACCTCTTGGTCAACCTTAGCCGTGCCGAAGGTCTCAATGGAGATGGAGAGAGGGCGAGCCACACCGATGGAATACGCAATCTGGATTTCTAGACGCTCAGCTAACCCGGCAGCTACCATATTCTTGGCTATGTAGCGACCCATATAAGCCGCCGAGCGGTCAACCTTGGTTGGGTCTTTGCCGGAGAAGCAACCACCACCATGACGGGCAATACCCCCATAGGTATCAACCAGAATCTTGCGACCAGTGAAACCAGTATCAGATACCGGGCCACCAATCACAAATCGACCGGTAGCGTTGACATAATATTTGGTTCTCTCATCTACCAGTGAAGGCGGAATAACTACCTTGATTACTTGCTCAATGATATCTTGCTCAATCTTATCGTGACTGACATCAGGGTTATGCTGGGCGCCAATAACTATACTATCCACCCGCCTGGGGGCGCCATTATGATATTCTACGGTTACCTGTGACTTCCCATCGGGGCGAAGGTAGGGCAAGGTATTATCCTTCCTGACCTGAGCCAGGCGCCGACACAGCTTGTGTGCCAAGGAAATAGGCAGGGGCACAAGTTCAGCCGTCTCGCTACAAGCAAAGCCAACCATCATCCCCTGGTCGCCAGCACCAATTCCATCAAAGTCATTGTAACCGGCTGAAGCTTTGGCCTCCAGTGATTTGTCTACTCCCAGAGCAATGTCGCTGGATTGCTCCTTAATGGAAACCATCACCCCACAGGATTGATACTCAAAGCCATATTCGGGATGGGTATAGCCAACATCGCGAACTACTTCCCGCACCACCTGAGGGATTTCAACATAGCAATCGGTAGTAATCTCACCCATAACAATTATCAAGCCATTGGTTACCGCTGTCTCACAGGCTACCCTGGCATACGGGTCCTTCTCCAGGATGGTGTCTAGAATAGCATCTGATATCTGGTCACACAGCTTGTCAGGGTGCCCTTCGGTAACCGACTCCGAAGTGAGCATGTAGACCGGTGAACTAGAAAAACTGCTAGTCATTTGTCCCCCTTTTATGTCCCTTGTTCCCAACTGGTCAGGTATTCCGTCTGCTCTGGCGTTAAGCTGTCAATACTAATGCCCATAGAGTTTAGCTTTAGCCGAGCCACCTGTTTATCAATTTCCTCGGGTACCGGGTAAACTCTAATCTCCAACCTTCCCCTATTTTTCGCCATATACTCCAGACAAAGGGCTTGGTTGGCAAAGCTCATATCCATAACGCTAGCCGGGTGCCCCTCAGCCGCCGCCAAGTTAATCAATCTCCCCTCACCCAGCAAGTAAAGGTGACGCCCATCACTCAGGGTATACTCGTCAACGAAGAGGCGTATTCGTCGTTTGCTATGAGCCAGGCTTTCTAAAGCCGGGAGGTTAATCTCTACATTGAAATGCCCGCTATTAGCCATAATGGCTCCGTCTTTCATCAACTGGAAATGAGCCTTATCAATGACATTTTTATCACCAGTGGTGGTAATGAAAATATCGCCTACCCTGGCGGCTTCCATTAGCGGCATGACCTGGTAGCCGTCCATAACTGCCTCCAGGGCTCGGACTGGCTCTACCTCGGCTATAATCACCTGCGAACCCAATCCCTTGGCTCTCAGGGCGACACCATGCCCACACCAACCATAGCCACAAATCACCACCTTTTTACCTGCCCACAGGATATTGGTGGCACGGGTAATACCATCAATGGTGCTCTGCCCGGTGCCGTAGCGATTATCAAAGAGATACTTGGTTTGAGCGTCATTCACCGCAATCATAGGATACCTTAGCTCCCCTGCCTTCTCCAGGCTGCGAAGTCTGATAATACCCGTTGTCGTTTCCTCGGTGCCACCGATGACATCTTTAATTAAGTCGCTTCGTTTGGTGTGAAGGATAGTAACCAGGTCGGCACCATCATCTACAGTAAGCTGGGGGTTACTATCTAGAGCAGTATTAATATGCTTATAGTAAGTTTCGTCACTCTCTCCCTTGATGGCATTAGTCGGAATGCCATATTCCACAAGGGCAGCAGCGACATCATCCTGAGTGCTAAGTGGGTTAGAAGCGCATAGAATGACATCAGCGCCTCCCTCTTTTAGCGTTAACGCCAGGTTTGCCGTTTCGGTAGTTATATGGAGGCAAGCCGAAATCCGAATATCCGTTAGCGGTCTCTCTTTAGAAAACCTCTCCCTGATTAGCTTCACCACCGGCATCTCTCGGTAAGCCCATTCTATCCGCAGCCTGCCGGCTTGCGCCAATGACGGGTCTTTAATCTCATAGTTTTTACCTAAAGTCATAGGTTACTCCTTTATCCAAAATTGCTCAGCCACATAATCGGGTATATCCAATGTGCCCATAAGTATTGGTTTTTGATGACAATCACTACCCCCGGTCATAATCAGACTGTGCTTTCTGGCGAACCCGATATAGTGCGCCGTAGTCTTGCCGTCGTGTCTTGAATGCCAGCACTCAACACCATCGATGTAGTCTAACATATATTTGTCAATAATCCTTGTCTGTTCGTCCAAATCAGTCGTTATGCTTACTAGAGATGTCCCGTTGGGGTCATTGGGGTGGGCATGTACCAATATACCGCCGGCACCCCTGACCAATTTTGACGCTTCAGCAAGTGAAAGCGGGTATTTGGCGACATCACACTTGACCAGATATTTATCAAACGCTTCTTGCTTATTCCTGACAATCCCTTTTTCTATCAGGTAGTTGGCTATATGTGGTCGGCCAAAGCCACCGTCAACACTGTCCTGTATATTCTTGATATCCTCCTCGGTAAATCTGGTGATGTTCTCTTTATCGAACTCAACATTC
>DAOWJC010000097.1 GCA_030640595.1 Dehalococcoidia bacterium
CTCCAAGTCGCACTCCCTGGCGATTTCTTCAAGGGTCATCCCTGATTCAGGGAATAAGAAATACTGGTTGAATTTCTCCAGCCCCAATTTCTGTATCCGGCGGACGATATGCTCCTTGTTCAGCAAAATGGATTCAACATCTATAGAGCCTCTATCGGCCACCACCTCCTCTCTAAGTTGATAGAAGCTGGAGGAAATATTGGTTCTGGGAAATCTCTGGTGGCGGATTAGTTTCTCTTTCTGGTATAGCCTCTTGAAAAGGGTGCTCTTTTCTATTTCAGCGATGAGCCGATGAAACTCGTCCTCAGGCATTTCCAGCAGGTTGGCCTGTTCCATTCGGAGGACTTGCCTTAGTTCCTGCCGCATTTGTAGGGATTGCGTTTGCTCCAACTTTAATGCCATGTTACCCTCAACGGAGATATTTTGTAATTTGGTTTACACTAGTATCCCCTCAATCTCAGCCATAATCTGCTCGGTGGTGAAGTGCTTACCAGTTATAGCACCACTGGGGCAAGCTGCCACGCAGACGCCACAGCCTTTACACAGAGCTTCATTAACCCGAGATACCTTCTTCTCCTCGTCAAAGGAAATAGCCTTATAGGGGCAAAGTTCTTGGCAAATCTTGCAGCCAGAGCAAAGCTCTTCATCAATAGCCGCAATAGCCGCTTCAATTTCTATCGTACCGGCACTAATCATGGCCAGAACCCGAGCTGCAGCCGCTGAAGCCTGAGCCACACTTGCCGGAATATCCTTAGGCGACTGACAACAACCGACGACATAAATGCCATCGGTCATGGTAGCTACCGGGTCCAGCTTGGGATGCTTCTCCATGAAAAAGCCATCGGCACTACGGCTCAAGGAAAACAGCCTGGCAACCTCTTCTGCATCTGTCTTTGGTTCAAGGGCTGTACTCAATACCACCATATCCACTGGAATCTGGCGCTGGCAATCGGCTAGCGTATCTTCACCGTGGACAATCAGCCTGCCATCCTGTTTGACCACATCACTGGGCCGACCCCTAATGAAGCGAACCCCTTCATCCAGAACACGGTTATAGAACTCTTCGTATGCCTTACCGACAGCTCTGAGGTCAATATAGAATTCATAGACTTCGGCTCCTGGGATATGCTCTCTTATCAAGTGGCTAAGTTTCATTGAGTACATACAGCACACCTGTGAGCAGTACTCATGATAGTTCTCGTCACGGCTGCCCACGCAGTGGATGATGGCTACACTCTTGGGTTCTGAGCCATCTTTGAGGGTGACTTTACCCTCGGTGGGGCCAGAGGCATTAATCATCCTCTCCAGCTCAAGGGCGGTAACGACATTATCCAGGTGACCATAGCCATACTGGTAGAGTGGGGAGGGGTCAAAGGTATCATAACCAGTGGCTACAATTATATTACCGACATCTACCTCGACAATCTCATCTTCCATCTCGTGGTTGATTGCTTTAACCTCACAGGCCTTAACGCACTCCATGCACTCCGAGCACACGCCACAGTTCAAACAACGCTTAGCTTCTTCGATAGCTGTTTTCACATCAAAGCCTAGCTCAACCTCGGCAAAATCCTTTCGTTTCTCTGGTTCAAGTGTTGGCATTATGCTCCTTGCCTTTATCTCTACACCCTCCTTTGACACCTCTTTTACTCGTTTAATCGGGGTTGGTCTCCCCTCCTTTAGGTCCACCCCCTCAAGGTAACGCTCAATAGAGGTAGCTGCTTCCTTTCCGGCAGCAATAGCGGCAATAACATCAGCCGGACCAGAAACCACATCACCACCAGCAAAAACGCCTTCAATATTCGTTTGCAAGGTAACAGGGTCAACAGTGAGTGTCCCCCAACCGGTATATTCTAGCTCTTTGGGCAGCAGTGCCTTATCCACCGCCTGACCGATAGCGATGATTACATTATCAACATCCATATTGAATTCCGAACCTTTGACAGGTATTGGGCGTCGGCGACCACTGGCATCGGGTTCACCTAGCTCCATCCGAATACATTGGATGCCAGTTAGTCGGCCATTCTCGGTTAAGACTCTAGCCGGTGCTGCCAGGATATGAATCTTTACCCCCTCCCGCTCTGCTTCCTCAACTTCGGTGGCGATGGCAGGCATTTCAGTTCGGGAGCGGCGATAGACAATGGAAACCTCTTTTGCCCCTAAACGCCGAGCTACTCTAGCCGCGTCTACAGCTGCATTGCCGCCACCAATAATAGCCACCCTCTTGCCAAGACTAACCTTCACCCCGGCAGCCACCTCTCTCAGGAAGGTGAGGGCATGAATTACCCCCTCTGCGTCTTCATTGGGAATACCCATCTTCTGGCTGGCTCCAACACCAGTGCCCAGGAAGATAGCCTTATAACCCTGTTCGAAGACAACGCTCAAGTCTTTCACCGGGGTATTTGTCTTTATCTCTACTCCTAGCTCCTGGATGTAGCTGATTTCATTATCCAATACCCTATTAGACAACCTGTATTCAGGGATACCATAGCGCAGCAGACCTCCACTCTCGGGGGCAGCCTCAAAGACGGTAACCGGGTATCCCAGCCTAACCAGGTCATAGGCACAGGCCAGGCCTGCTGGTCCAGAACCGATGATAGCTACTTTATCTTCCTTCGTCTTTTCAATGGGGGTTGCCTTTTCTCTGCCTGCTCTAAGCTCGTAGTCAGCCATAAAACGCTTTAGAGAGCGAATGGATACAGGCTCATCAACCTTCCCCCTCTCGCAATCTATCTCACAGGGGTGAGTGCAGACTCGCCCGCAGACCCCGGCAAAGGGCATGGTTTTCCTTAGCACCTCAAGCGCCTCTTTGAACTTGCCCTGTGAGATGAGGGCTATATAGCCCTGAGCATTGACCCCGGCGGGACAGGCCGCCCGACAGGGCGGGTAGCCTCGTTTATCAATGACAAAAGCATTGGGGACAGCCTGTGGGAAGGGGCGATATATCGCCGTCCTCTGGCTTAATCCCAGGTCAAACTCGCTGGGCACCTCAACCGGACACACCTTAACACACTCCCCACAACCAGTACATTTGTCAACATCCACATATCTTGCCTTCTTCCTGACATTGACCTTGAAGTTGCCCACATACCCTGAGACATCTACCACCTCACTATAGCTCATCAGCTCAATATTAGGATGAGAACCTGCATCGCTCATCTTGGGAGTGAGAATACAAGCCGAACAGTCCAGGGTAGGGAAGGTCTTATCTAACTGGATCATGTGCCCACCGATGCTCGGCTCCCTTTCTACCAGGTAGACCTTGTTCCCGGAATCTGCTATCTCCAGAGCCGCCTGAATGCCAGCGATGCCGCCACCTACAACCAGGGTATTGGGATTGACCGGAACTTTCTTAGTCTCCAGGGACTCCTGATAGAAGACACGCCTTACCGCGGCACTGACCAGAGCCTTGGCTTTCTCAGTAGCTGCCTCCGGGTCTTCAGTTACCCAGGAACAATGCTCTCTAATGTTAGCCATCTCAAATAGGTACTTGTTTAGACCAGCGCTTTCACAAACCTTGCGGAAGGTGCGCTCATGCATTTGCGGGGAGCAGGAAGCTACCACCACCCGGTTGAGCCCCATATCCTTAATATCTTGTCTAATGAGGTCTTGTCCCGGGTCAGAGCACATATATTTGTAATTGCGAGCCACAGCCACACTAGGCAACGTTTGGGCAAACTCAGTAACTGCCTCTACATCGACTGTCCCCGCGATATTACTACCGCAATGGCAGATATAGACACCAATTTTTCTATCCATATTATCCATTATGTCACGCCTCCTCTGGTTTGCACTGCTGGTTCAGCCACCTTGGTATATGGTGACAGAACCGCTTCAGCTGAAACTATAGATTTATCCAAAGCCAATGCCTTAGGTTCAACTCCTAGGGCTAAACCTAGTAACTGGGTAAAGAACAGAACGGGGAGGTTATATTTAGTTCTAAACTTCCTATTGACCATATCCTGGTATGCATCTAGATTGGTCTGACATAAAGGGCAGACGGTGACAATACATTGAGCACCATTGCTGGCAGCGCTCTCCAGCAACTTGTGAATCAAACCCAAGGCTAAATCCGGTTCGGGTATGATTAAGGCGCCGCCACAGCAGCTGTCTTTTAATGGGAAGGGAACCAGCTCTGCCCCCAGACTGACTATCAAATGGTCTAGCGACTGGGGATTATTTGGGTTATCGAAACCAGGTTCAGGACGAACCAGTTGACACCCATAATAGGGAGCCACTCTCAGTCCATGAAGCGGCTTTACCACCTTGGACTCGATGACCTTAAGCCCGATATCATTGTAGATAACCTCAAACAGGTGGCGCACCTTGACCTTTCCTTCGTACTTCAAGCCAGCGGCAGCCAAGCATTCATCTGCCTTGCCCTTCAGTTCGGGATATTCCCTGAGGAGAGAATTAACCCTGTTTAGCGTGGTGTAACAGGAGCTACAGGGTGTTACCAAATCCAGCCCGGTCTTCTCGGCTAAAGCAAGGTCGCGAGCGGCAATGCA
>DAOWJC010000132.1 GCA_030640595.1 Dehalococcoidia bacterium
AGATTGACCGGGGAAGCTATACCGGCCAGCATCGCAAAGAGCTTGACTTTGTAATTGTCCAGGTCAGGAACCCGGGAACAAGACCTTTGATACCTGATGTGCCCCAGGGTGTGCCACCACCTACCACTATGGAGTATATAGAAAGCTATCTTCCTTACCTTATGACGGCACATAAAGCTGAAGGGGAGCAGTATACCTACGGTCAATATCTAGAGGAACAGATACCTGAGGTAATCAGGATGTATAAGGAGGATGGCTATAATACCAATCAGGCTTTTATGGCGGTAGGTGATAACCAGTCCATTAAACTTCCTGACCCTCCGTGCTTGAGGGGGATAGATACCAGAATCCGTGATAATAAGCTCAACTTTATTGTCTATTTCCGGTCGTGGGATTTGTGGGCTGGCTTTCCCTCTAACCTGGCTGCCATTCAGCTTCTAAAAGAGTATATGTCCAGCGAGATAGGGGTTGGCGATGGAGAGCTAATCGCCCTGAGTAAGGGGTTGCACCTTTATGAGTATGCCTGGGAGCTAGCCAGAATTGCGGCAGGTATAAGATAGCCATACCCAGTGTCAGAATTGTTCTTGGAGGTGAGAAGAGGTGAACGGGAAATTAAGCTGGCCAATATTTTGGGCATTAGTAGGAGTTTTCATTGTAAATCTGTGTTTATTCTTTATTCCAGCATTTAGAGACTTACTCCGGGGTTCTCTTTTGTTTTTGTCGCCGTTTGCTGTCTTCTTTTTGCTAGGTGTGGCATTGATAGTTTTAACTGTGAAGGAAAAAGTGGCTGGAATGCTTAAGAAGTCCTTTCTATTGACCGGGGCTTCCGCTGCCGGCTTTTTTGTTAGCATCCTTTTGCACAATGCCATTTACGGTCTATTTATTTACTGGTTCGGCACCGACTTTTGGAATGGTGGAGACGAGCCTTTCTTCTTCATCCTGGCAGTTATTGTATGCCCAATAGGGTTTTTAGTCGGGGCTATATGGAGTATAGTCCTTCGCTATCGAAAAGTTTAGGATGGCAAAAAATCACTCTCCAGTCCACAGTAACCGTAGCTGTCCAGATTCTAGCCTTGACACCCCAAATTGCCAATGCTACACTTCACTTGCTCTCAGAAGTGACGCAATCTTCATTGTTAGAAAGTAGGCTATAGTTGTGAAAAGAGTTGGTATTCTCTACCACCCGATGATTGAAGCTGCCTATACCCTGGCTAAGAAACTAGAGGAGTTTTTAGGCTCTAGTGGCATTTCTGTTTGGCTATGTTCTGCTTGGGAAGGTGAGAAGGCAAGGACGCAGGTAGATGATACCGATTTAATTCTTAGTATTGGTGGCGATGGCACTATTTTGCGGGCAGCTCAGGCCGTGGTTCCTGAAATAACCCCTATTACCGGGATAAATTTGGGCAAGCTAGGATTTATGACCGAACTCAGTGCTGACGAGGCTCTGGCTAAACTACCTGCCTTGCTGGCTGGAGAGGGCTGGGTTGATGAGCGGGCTATGCTTGAGGTAGAGCTTTCGCCTCCAGACAAGGAGCACAGGGCACCTCGTATATTTTATGCCTTGAACGATGTGGTGGTGGCACGGGGGGCAGTAGCTCGGATGGTCTATATAGAAGCCACCATTGATGGTGAGCCGTTGACCACCTATAAGGCTGACGGGGTGATTGTGGCTACAGCCACTGGCAGCACCGGTTATTCGCTGGCAGCCGGTGGTCCTATCCTTCACCCGCAGGCCAAGGAATTCCTGCTATTACCAATATTGGCTCACCTTAGTTCGGCTTACGCTTTGGTATTACCATCCACAGCCGTAGTCAAGCTGCGCATTAGCACTGCTCATCAGGCGATACTGAGCATTGACGGTCATATAAATTTACCATTGCCAACCGGTGCCATTATTACAGTAAAGCATAGCCCTACTGTGGCAAGATTTTTAAGAATCCATCCAGAGACCTCCTTCTATGGCTCTCTGGAGCAAAGGTTGAAAGGAAAGCAGTAGATTGAAAGTAGAAAAAGCCAGAATCACTGATGCCACCCAGATGCATAAGTTGATTAACCACTTTGCTGGCAAGGATGAGATGCTAGCCCGTCCGCTGAGCGAGATATATGAAAATATCCGGGATTACTTTGTGGTTAAGCAGGGTAGGCGGGTGATTGCCTGTGCGGCACTACATGTTAGCTGGTTAGACCTAGCTGAGGTAAAATCAGTGGCGGTGGCTGAGGATAGCCAAAGACAAGGAATTGGCGACCAGCTGGTAGACGCCTGCTTTAAGGAGGCTAAAGAGCTTGGCATTCCTACTGTTTTTTGCCTGACCAATAAGCCAGCCTATTTTGAAAAGCTTGGCTTTTCTCAGATAGATAAGATGGAACTACCCCACAAGGTCTGGGCTGAGTGTTACCGCTGCCCCAAATTCCCCAATTGTGACGAGGTAGGCCTTATCTACTACTCAAAGAGAGGAATTTAATTTGGTGGAGAAGACATTATCCAGCCAGCTAATCTACGAGGGGCGAGCAGTGAAGCTAAGGGTTGATACGGTTAAGATGGCTAGCGGCAGGGAAACTACTCGGGAGATTGTGGAGCATAGTGATTGTGTGGCTATTATAGCTATTGATGCTAATGATAATGTGCTACTGGTTAATCAATTTCGCAAGCCTGTAGAGAAGGAGCTACTAGAAATACCGGCTGGTGGTATTGAAGCCGGTGAAGACCCAGTTATGACCGTTCACCGTGAGATGCGTGAGGAGACGGGCTACCTACCCAAGAAAGTGGAGAGGTTAGGCGGCTTCTACTCTACGCCTGGTTATTGCACTGAATACCTTTACCTTTATCTGGCTACCGACCTTATCCCTAGCCAACTGCATGCTGAGGATACCGAGAGTATTAGATTAGTCAGGGTGCCGATTGGTCAGATTCCCAGTCTCATTACCTCAGGCAGTATTTGTGATGCTAAGAGCATTGCCGGCTTGCTTAGCTTTCTGGAGTATCAGAAAGCACACTAAAAGCAGTTTCAGCGAGGTGACTATTTAGCCAAGCTCATCTGTGAGCCTTCTGCCACCGATAAGGTGCATATGAAGATGAGGCACTAATTGTCCGCCTTGCTTACCACAGTTTATCACCAGGCGATACCCACTTTCAGCAATACCTTCCCTTCTGGCTAGCTGATTAGCAATGTTTACCATATGTCCCATAAGAGGCAAATCCTCTTCTGATAGGTGGGTAAGGGAAGGGATATGCCTTTTGGGAATAATAAGCAGGTGAGTGGAGGCTATAGGGTGAATATCGCTGAAGGCAAGCACCTCTTCGTCCTGATAAAGGATTTCACTGGGTATCTTGCCGGCGACAATTTGACAGAAAATGCAGCTCATTTTCGCCTCTCTTTGACTCTCCTTTAGTATTTGTTCCTCCGGTATCTGGCTTTACCCTGCGCAAACAGGTCGTTCCCGTAAATATCGTTGGCGACAATAGCTGGGAAGTTATCTACATTAAGCCTCAAGATAGCCTCAGCCCCCAGGTCTTCATAGGCTACAACCTCTACCTGTTTAATGGACTTAGCTAGTAAAGCACCGGCTCCACCTATAGCGACGAAATAAACAGCTTTATACTTTTTGATAGCCTCTTTTACTTCCGCTGAGCGGCTACCCTTACCAATCATAGCTCTAATCCCGGCAGCAATAAGGCGCGGCGTATAAATATCCATACGCCCACTGGTAGTAGGACCGGCTGAACCAATAATGTGGTCTGGTCTGGCTGGGGATGGTCCCATATAATATAGAGTTTGCCCGGCGAGGTCAAAAGGCAACCTGTCACCCTCATCCAGGGTTTGAATGAGCTTACGGTGAGCAGCATCACGAGCCGCATAGATAACCCCGGAAATCAGAACCTTGGTGCCTACGGTCAATCTCTCTATCGTTTCAGCATCAATTGGCGATGTAATATTGTTTATCAACCCTATCCCCTTTATCCCCTTCCCCTTATCAAGGGGAAGGGGAACTAGTTATATAAGAGAGGCTTCGCCTCTCTTTAACTCCTTTTATAGTATTGCCTCTTTGTGGCGGGCACTGTGGCACTGGAGATTGACCGCTACCGGCAGGCTGGCAAGGTGGGTAGGCATAACCTCAGCCTGCACCGCCAGGGCGGTAATCCTACCGCCAAAGCCCAGTGGTCCGATACCCAGAGCATTAATACGAGATAGAATCTCTTTCTCAAGCTCAGCAATCTCAGGGTCAGGGTTTGGTTTAGCTACCTCACGCAATAACGCCTTCTTAGCTAGTAACATTGCCCCTTCCGCAGTGGCGCCTATGCCCAAGCCGACAATCAGTGGCGGGCAGGGATTACCTCCCGCCTCGTCAACGGTTCTTACTACCAGGTCAATAATGCCTTGCCTGCCATCCCCTGGCTTGAGCATAGCCAGTTTGCTCATGTTCTCAGCACCACCTCCCTTGGGCATGACGATAATCTTGACCTGGTCACCAGGAACTATTTCGGTATGAATAACGGGAGGAGTATTATCCCTGGTATTTATCCTGGCTGAGAACGGTTGGCTGACAATTGATTTGCGCAGGTAGCCTTGAGTATAACCCTGGCGAACCCCTTCCTCTACAGCAGCGTATAGGTTACCGCCAATAATGTGGGTTTCCTGACCTATCTCGAGGAAGACCACCGCCGTGCCACAGTCCTGACATAGTGGAAGACGTTCCTGTTTGGCAATCCGGGCATTTTCCAGAAGCTGGCTTAAAACTTCCCTGCCTTCCGGGGATTCCTCAGTCTGCTGCGCCTGCTTAAGGGCAGCTATTACATCCTCACCCAGCTCAAAATTTGCCTGCTGACAAAGCTGAGCTACAACTTGGGTAATGGCGCTAGCTTCAATCTCTCTCATCGGGGGCTTATCTACCTCACCCCAAAGTCCCCTACCTTTAAAGGAGAGGGGAGGAATTACATAGGAAGGGGCTTTCGCCCCTTCCAACTACCCTGGGAGGTATTTGATATAGGGTTTAGCTCAATTTCATCGCCGTCACCAGCTCATCCACTGCCTTGGCTGAGTTGGCTAGGGCTGCTTTCTCCTCAGCGGTTAGCTCTAACTCTATTATCTGTTCAATCCCGTTCTTGCCCAGCTTTACCGGGACAGTAATGACAGTATCCTTAATTCCGTATTCTCCATCCAGGTAAGCGGCACAGGGCAGAATTTGCTTTTTATCTAAAAGTATAGCCTCTACCATATGGGCAGCGCCGGCTGATGGGGCA
>DAOWJC010000033.1 GCA_030640595.1 Dehalococcoidia bacterium
AGCGGCGGTCAAGCGGGTTATCGTATTCCTTTTGACATTCGGGGCACATCTGGAAACGGTGCATAGTGGTTCTGGGGCGGTCATAGGGGATATCCTTAATTATGGTAAAACGGGGTCCGCAATTAGTGCAATTAGTAAAGGGATAACGATAGCGTCTATCATCTGGCGTTAAGACTTCCTGCAGGCAGGCCTGGCAGGTGGCGATATCAGGAGAAATGAGCTGATATTTGCCTTCTTCAGCAATGCTATGTCTGATTTCGAAGGAGGGGTAACCTACAGGGGCGTGATAGCTGCTGTAGATACTCTCTATGTGAGATAAAGGTGGCGCGAGTTGCTCAAGGTCAACCAGGAAGTGGTCTAGAGCTTCCCTCCGACCCTCTACTTCTATTTTGACATCCTCCGAAGTATTACATACCCAGCCTTTGAGGTTATATTTAGTAGCTAACTGGTAGATAAAGGGTCTGAAACCAACCCCCTGCACCACCCCCCGAACATTTATCCTGAGTAATTCCATAGCTGGCTAAAGTTTATCTCAAGCAGATGGGTTAAGCAAGGTTGTCAGGATTGCATTACCCCGAGCTATCTGATAGAATGAGGCTCAGTATTTACCTGATATCAGCCTTTACGAGGTTAGAGTGAGACAAGGGTCAGAATGGCAGCCCAAATTAGTTGGTTTCTTGTGCAGATGGTGTAGCTATGCTGGCGCCGATTTAGCCGGAACCAGCCGTAAGAAATATCCAGCCAACATAAAGATAATAAAGGTTCCGTGCTCAGGAAGGGTAGACCCGCTCTTTATCCTCAAGGCGCTACGCTTAGGGTTTGATGGGGTGCTGGTTTCAGGCTGCCACCCCGGTGAGTGCCACTATCAGACAGGAAACTATCGTGCCCGACGGCGAATAGCTATAACCAAGAAGTTCCTCGAATATATGGGCATTGACCCGCAGCGGATTCAGGCTAGTTGGGTTTCAGCCTCAGAAGGAGGAAAATTCGCTGAGGTAGTCACTGAGGTGACGAAAGGGTTAAAGGAAATCGGCCCCAACCAATTGTTTACTGAACAAAGGCAGGGACATGGAACAAAAGCTACGGCAAGAGGCTAAGACCCTGCTGGAGCAAGGCAAGGTTGACTATATTATTGGCTTTGAACAAGGAAGCCTAAAATTTACTACTACCCCTTTAATAACCAAGGACAAAGACGATACTGACCGCCTGGTAATTAACCCATTTATAGTGAACAATCTCAGCGTATTCCTGACTGAGATTAAGGGGCGGGTCGGGATTGTCGCCAAGGGCTGTGACAGCCGCTCCATCGTTAGCCTGATACAGGACAACAAGGTAGTCAGAGAAGACATAGTAATTCTAGGTGTCCCCTGTCCCGGAATTATTGACTTAAGCAAGGTAGAACGGTTAGTAGGTAAAGACAGGGATGAATTGAATGCTATTGTCCGGGAAGGGGACAAAGTAGTAGTAACGGTTAATGGGAAGGAAAAGGAGTTCCCTGTCACCGAAGTCCTTTACGACAACTGCCTTGGCTGCGAGTTCCCCACCCCTCAAGAATATGATGTTCTGCTTGGTGAACCTACCCTG
The DNA here is from genome assembly GCA_030640595.1 of Dehalococcoidia bacterium. Classification (GTDB taxonomy): domain Bacteria; phylum Chloroflexota; class Dehalococcoidia; order Dehalococcoidales; family DAOWJC01; genus DAOWJC01. The sequence goes on from DAOWJC010000033.1 coordinate 1,585, forward strand.
CCAACCACCGATAGGTCGGCTGGACAGGAAAAGCTAGCCAGGCTGAAAGACATGTCACCACAACAGAGGTGGGAGTTCTGGGAAAATGAATTCAGCCGCTGCATTAGATGCTATGCCTGCCGAAATGTCTGCCCGGCTTGTTTTTGCCAACGGTGCTTTGTCGAGGAGTCCGAGCCACAGTGGATACTACCGGTACCGCAGTGGCAGGATAATCTTATGTTTCAGGTAATTAGAAACATTCACGTGGCGGGAAGATGCACTGATTGCGGTGAATGCGAGCGCGCCTGCCCGGTGAATATCCCACTAAGAAGCCTGACTAAAGAGATGTATGACCTGGTAGACGAGCTGTTCCACTTCAAGGCAGGAATGGATAAGGAAGCTCCACCGCTAATGACCCACTATGAGCTTGAAGAAGCGGAAGATTTAATCAGGTAGAAGAAAATTATGGCCAATAAAAAGATAAATAAAAAGGATATAGTCAAACTCCTCACCAAGTGGAGCCAGGGATTCACTATATTCGTCCCATCGAAAGAAAGTGGCGTGGCTACTATGAGCAAGTGGGATGGAAAAGATACCAGCTTCCTGGATTGGTATAGAAATACCGTTGAACCAGCCAAGGCTAACTTCTTCCCGCCTATGGAGGAAATGTTCAGCTTCCAAAAAGATAAG
>DAOWJC010000124.1 GCA_030640595.1 Dehalococcoidia bacterium
ATTATCCGAAATGCCGATAGCATAGACGCAAGGTTATCTCACTTCCCAGAAATAGTCACTTTGCTATCCGGGGAGCGCCAATTACAACTAGAGCCTACTGAAATCGGGCAGGTTATCCATAATGTGGCGGCACGGCTTTATCCCATCATTCAAAACAGAAGGCAATCCCTGACGCTGGAACTACCCGATTTTCCACTCCTAGCCAGGACAGATAGGCAGTATCTAGAGAAGATAATGCTAACTTTAATAGCCAATGCCAGTAAGTTCACCCCGGAAGAGGGTCAAATAAAGGTAAGTGCCTGGCAGGATAGCACGAGCTCAGTGGTTAAGGTAAGCGACACCGGGATAGGCATCCCGGCTGAGGAGCAGAAACGAATCTTTCAACTTTATTACCAGGTTAAGCGGGATAGAGGGAGAAGCTACCGTGACGGCGGGCTTGGGCTAGCCATCACTAAATTTCTCGTTGAGCTCCACGGGGGTAAGATTTGGGTAGAGAGCACAGTCGGGCAGGGGAGCGGTTTCCTCTTCTCTCTGCCAAGGATGGAATCTGAATGAAAGTAGTAGTAATTGATGACGCTCCTGACATTGCAGAGGTTGTCACTCTGTGTTTTCAGCTACGCTGGAGCGGCACTACAGTAGCCTCAGCAAACGATGGTGCCAAAGGGCTGGACCTTATTGAAGCTGAGAACCCTGATATAGTCATCCTAGATATAGGGCTACCCGACATGGACGGCTTTCAGGTTCTCCGCGAGCTACGGCGTTTCTCTCAAGTGCCGGTGATAATGCTAACGGTAAAGGGTGAGGACACTGATATAGCCAAGGGGCTTGAACTGGGGGCAGATGATTATATAGTAAAACCCTTCAGTCATATTGAATTGGTGGCACGGGTGCAGGCAGTGCTGCGCCGTGTCCAGGGGTTACCAGTTACCAGCGAGGAGCGCCCTTTTGTCAGCGGCAAGCTAACAGTCGACTTCGCCAGCAATGAGGTCACAGTAGATGGCAAGCGGGTAAAGCTTACCGCCACTGAATCCAAGTTGCTCTACCAGCTAATCAAGAACGAGGGACGGCTACTCTCCCACGAGAACCTGCTAAGAAAGGTATGGGGGGAAACATACATAGACACCAGGGACCTGCTCAGGGTGCATATTCAGCACCTGAGACAGAAGCTGGGAGATAGTATTGAGTCACCCAATATTATCACCACCGAACACGGGATGGGCTATAAGTTTGTCCGATCAGCAAATCCCTGAGTAATTAAGAACCTCACCCACAGTAGTCAAGAGTCAGGTGGAAAAACGACCCCGTCAGTAAAAATCTTTGAATACATCGACTAATGAACAACCTCACCCACTAGGTGTAAACGGCTACTACCACCGCTTCCTTAGGGTTATGCTCATCAAAGAATATAACCGCTACCTTTCTACCAGCAACCATTTCTGCCACAGGCAGGTTTCGAGCCACAGCAATATCCTCCAAGTAAACCTTATAGCTACCGGCAAGCTGGACAGTAGCCGTGTAATTACTAGAGTTGAAACTCCTTAACATCCCTCTTCTCAGTCTCATTTGTATAGCCTCCTTCAAACTTATACTGCCCCCAGTACCAATCGGTGTTCGTATTGTGCCTTGCTCGGTTGATAGACCAAGATTAGCCCTAGCACCCTCTTCTTCTCAGCACTGAGCCCGGCTCGGCTATCGGTTATGTCAATGACATCATATAGCTGCTGACCGCAGTTGACAGGGATTCGGATTATGCCATTGGCTGACTCAATCTCGGCTTCTCTCAAGTAGGCTTCTCCTCTTGCCTGGGCTTTGGCCAAGGTGTCCAGGTTCCTGTCGTAGAGCTGCTGGAGCCTATCGTAGAGCTTATCTATTCCGTCCCAGGCAAAGGAATCGGCAATAATGGGAGCCTCGGCACCGGTGTCGTAGCCCTCGACCTGCACTCGGTTAAGTTCCCAGGCTCCAACTTGGTATCTACCCTCGAATATGGGATGAGCTGAACCATAAGAATAATCCGAACTGTCAGAGGACTGAGGATTTACCACATAGGCTTTATTGCCCTCAATGAACAGAACATCAGGGACGAAGGACAATAACTTGGTGATGATGGTACTACCTTTCGCATTGGGGTTGATGGTGAAATCAGGGTAATAGCCAGTTATAACTGATGACTGGGATTTTACCTCAAGCTTTAAGCCCACCCTGGCCAGGATGAACTCAAGGATTTGCTTGACGCTCATCTCGTTGGAGTCCTTATTCCAGCGGAACTGGTGCCTGGCTCGCCAGTTGTCTATTGCCCTCCAGCCGTCAAGACCGTGAAGAAACAGGCTAGCCTTACCGCCTGAGCTGGTATGTTCGTAGGCTTCAAGGACGAAGGTTTGCCCGGAACTGACCTCATTGCCGGCGGTTGTTTCATAGCCCGGGCTGAACTCCAACTGACAACCTATGTCAAGAACAGCCAGGCTTCCCGTTCCTGGTAAAGCATACTGACCATCGTCGTTCCTGAGTTCGACGGTTAGCTTTCCCTGGCTCTGACCA
>DAOWJC010000030.1 GCA_030640595.1 Dehalococcoidia bacterium
CCCGGGATGGGGTAGATGAGCCTTTCTACAAGCTGTCTCCACTTTGAATTCAGGCTGAAGTATTCGCCTTTACAATAGTGAAGTTTGTAACCTGCGTGAGCTATATCTATCCCGGCAAGCTGGGCTATTTTGTCAGAATTTAAACCGGCAGAGTTTACCACAATAGTGGCAATAAAAGAGGAGAGTCCATCGCGGTCCCTTATTTGCACTTTATACTTTGTCCCTGTCTTTTCTATCCCGATTATCTCAGTATTAAAGATAACCTCAGCCCCTCTTTCCCTGGCTTGGTTATAGAAAAACTTCATCAAGGAATAGGAATCGAGGATTCCTGCGACAGGGGAAAGCAACCCAGATATTCCTTCTATGTTTGGCTCGAGTTTTTTGAGTTCTTTTCGGGAAAGAAGTGTTAAACCTTCAACACCGTTTCTTCTCCCCTGCTCATAAATTCTCTCAAGCTCATTGACTTCGTTTTCTTTAACGGCGACGATTATCTTCCCCAGCCTTTTATAGCCTATACTGTGCCTTTCACAAAGCTGATAAAGCAGGTTCTTGCCCTCTAAACAAAGCTTTGCCTTCAGAGAATCCTCAGGGTAGTAGATGCCGGTGTGAATAACCTCACTACCTCTACTGCTGGTCTCAAGCCCAAAGGTGTGATTCTTTTCAAAGACAAAAATCCGCTTTCCCTGTTGCGCTACTTCAGCGGCTATAGCCAGGCCAACAACACCGGCGCCGATAATAGCCACATCAACTTTAGCAGCCATTTCCCCTTATCTCGCCCCAGTCTGCTCCTTTTTGGAGGAAAGCCAAGGCAATTTCCTTGCCAAGGTTTTATCCTGGCTCCAGGTCATACACATTACACGGCAAATTCCGCATCCATTGCATTTGTCCGTGTCAACACAGATATTTTTAGCATCGCCTTTGACGGCAATGGCGATAGCGTCTGCCGGACAAGCAGTCAGGCAGAATGGTGCCGGGCAATATTGAGGGCATATCGACTTTAGCATCTCTCTCCTTTAGCCTAGGATTTTCTCTACCTCTTCCATATCCGCTTCCATTACATAGGGGATACCGGAAACATCGGCTGCTTCCCTTGTCAGAGCGAACAGGTCGTTTCTACTTACGAAATCAAGGGCAAATTTACGCTCCCCCGCCATGAGCTGCCGTAAACCAGTGGCAAGTCTATCATAATAGGTATAGATGCCTACCGCCGCCAGCGGAATCCTTTGGAAATCCTCTCCATATTTGTCTTTAAGCTGAGCCGCCGCGATGAAGGTGCGAAGGAGGGCTTCTTGGTATTCCTTACTACCCTTGCCATATGTCTCTTCCAGAAGCTGACCATGTGTCTTGCCTACCATAGCTGCGGTAAGGGTAGCTCTGCCAAGACATACCGCCTTTATGTAAGGAGCCCCTAAGGCGATAGCTTTAAATACATGGTCCTCTAAGGCAATGCCTCCAGCAATAGCACAACTGGGAATAAATGCCCCCTTCCTTGCCAACCTGGAAAGATATTCATGCAGGAGACACTCCAGATAGACTGTAGGTATCCCCCACTCGTTCATCATTCGCCATGGGCTCATCGCTGTTCCACCCCCAGCCCCATCAACAGTAAGCAAATCTATTTTGGCTTCGGAGGCGAATTTTACTGCTCGGGCTAGGTCTGCCGGTCGGTAGGCACCTGTCTTAAGGGTAACATACCTGGCGCCTATCTTCCTCAGCCTGTCTACTTCTCTTAAAAAGGTCTCCTCATCTACCATACCCAGTCGCGAATGGCGCTCAAATTCTTTAATCACCCCAATTCTGGAGCTTTCCTGAACCACAGGATCCTCAGGGTCAGGAATTACCATATAACCCCTGTTCTTTAGCTGAAGTGCTCTGTCCAATGATGGGAGCTTTACCTCACCACCAATACACTTTGCCCCCTGCCCCCACTTAATCTCTATACCCTCCACCCCAAGCTCGTTTATCGCATATTCTGGAACTCCGAAACGAGTGTCCTCTACATTAGCCTGAACTAATAACATACCATAGCCATCATACCAATCCTTAAAGACCTTCACCCTTCTTTCTAACTCTGGAGATTTGGTAACCCTACCGTTCTTTATCTCAGCATTTGCATCCATGCCACAGACATTCTCTCCGCAGACAAGAATAATCCCACAGATGGCAGAGGCTATTGCTGCTCCTTCCCAGTTAACCCTGGATATCTCTGTTGACCCCAGGGCACCAGTAAAGAAGGGAACCTTCATTTTAATTTTTCTATCCCCGGCACCAATTTCGATTGAAAGGTCGACAGCGGGGAAGATAGCCTTATCCGGGTTTGCCTCAATACCGACTGCCCCAACACAGGAACCATGAATATTGAAATGGGAAAAATCTATAGGATAATCCTTCTCCGACCCGGCAGTGACCTTTCCAAAGGGTTGTGGATAGATAACCTCTCTTCCCCTAAGAGCCGACCTTCCCACTTCGCAATATCCAGGACAACCATCCACGCAGGTCACACATAGTCCCGAGGCGGGTGAGGGTGACACCCTGGTTGTGGTTACTGTTGCCGCACTGGCATTCGGTTTGCTTAAAGACATTAATTACCCTCCTTCTTATATTCTTACCGTTATACCCTTTTCTTTTAGGTATTGCTTAGCTTGCAAAATTGAAATCTCACCGAAGTGGAAGATTGAGGCTACTAGAACTGCCGATGCTTTACCTTCTACCACAGCCTCATAAAGGTGCTCCAACTTTCCTGCCCCTCCAGAGGCAGTAACCGGAATACTTACCGCCTCGGCAACCGCCCTGGTCATCTCTAAATCATATCCCTCCTTAGTTCCATCAGCATCCTTACTGGTGAGCAAAATCTCACCGGCTCCTAACTCCTCTACCTTCTTTGCCCAGCCGACAAGCTCTATACCGGTAGCCTCGCTGCCGCTCCTCACCACCACCTCTAACCGGGGAAGGCCACTCCCTACCGCATTCTTCTTGCCATCAATAGCCACCACCAGCCTGCCCTTACCAAACTCCTTGGCTGCCCTGGTTATAAGCTCAGAGTTCCTGACAGCAGCCGTATTTATAGAGACCTTGTCCACGCCAAGGTCGAGCAAAGCCCGCATATCCTCAATGCTGCCTATTCCACCACCTACAGTGAAGGGAATAGTAACTACATCGCAGACCTTTTTGACCCATTCAAACCTCGTCTTTCTATTCTCCACAGTGGCGAAGATATCAAGGAAAACAAGCTCATCAGCACCTTCACGACAATAAGCGGTTGCTGCTTCTACCGGGTCTCGGGCATCCCTAAGATTTTCAAACTTCACCCCTTTAACCACTCTTCCATCTTTTACATCTAGGCAAGGTATAATTTTTATCTCTTCCATCTCTCTCCTTATATAAGTCCCTGGAATTTCCTCAGACTCTCATACTCAAGCAGAGTGCTCATAGCATGATTTTCTACCTCTATCCCCGCCTCCACAGCGGCAGCAACCGGGGTAAGCCCACCGAGAAGTATCACCCCTACCCTGTTTAACCCTATTGGTATGCCACAAACTGCTTCGCTGACATTGCCCATCTTAATCAGTCCCCCCAACCCTGCCTCCTTTAATTGATTGATAACCTTCTCTACCGAAGGTTGACACTGGGATGGTATCTCACGGAAGTTAGCAAGTACCTTGCCATCCCCTTTTCTGATTACGCCCCGGACATCGGTCATTTTAGCCTGGATAAATACCTCTGATGGGTCTAGGGTGGAGCCAGAATAGTAAATAAGATTGACAAAGCGCAGCGGTCGGTTATTTCGTATCTGAAGTACCCCGGCAAATCTAGAGTCTATAGACACACCTGCTTTGAGTAAACTGCCGTTGATTATGATGCTGCAGACGGTAGCCAAACCAATCTTACCCTTGGGCACGAGCACTTCTCCCAATCTCTCACCCTCTGGTGCCACAGCTACTAGTTTGCTCACGCAAAGCCCAGCCTTAAAGGCTTCCTTCATTGCCTTAAGAGCCTCAGCAAACCTCTGTTTAGGAAAGAAGGAAATATTAACCGGCACTAGACCGGTGCGCTTTTCTATATTGAAGGAAGTGCGGAAAGCAAGGAGTTCTATCTTCTCCAGCACAAAACCGACCTTATCAGTAACTAAGGCGTTATTTAGCTCCTCCACTCCTAAAGGTGTAATCTCCCTTCCATCCCATCTCTCGGCAGGTCGTGTAAGCCCCCGCTCATCCATTAGTTTAAGGTGATACCTCACCGCCCGCTCTCCCAGCTCTACCCCCTGCTCCGTCAACTGACGAGCAATCAGTCTGGCTCCCAGTGGCTGGGGTGACTCGCTAAGAATTTTCAGGATGGAGATAACCTTTCTCTCAACTTCTTGACTATCGTAACCTATCATTATTTCCACCAATTATTGAAATAGGCAACCGTTTTCCTACATAATAAATCAAATAACATGTTTTGTCAACCCCCATCATGAGGAACAAGTGCTCTAACTAGTTAATCTTAATCCTGTGCTATTGCTGCTAACTAAAGGGTGTGCTATACTGTTTAATGATTAGCAAGGGGGGTTAAAACTTGCCAGACATAGCTACTATTAAGCAACTATTAGAAGCCGGGGCTCACTTTGGGCATCAGACCGGTCGGTGGCATCCTCGTATGAAGAACTATATCTTCACCAAGCGCAATGGTATTCATATTATTGACCTGGAACAAACAGCTAGTAAGCTAGAAACGGCATGTGAGTTTGTTCGGCAAGTAGTAGCTGAAGATGGCAACATCCTCTTTGTCGGCACCAAAAAGCAGGCTCAGGAGGCTATAGAAGAAGAAGCTAAACGCTGTAACATGTATTATGTCAATCAACGGTGGATAGGAGGGGTGCTGACTAACTTCACTACTATCCAGGCCCGCATAGATCACCTGGTCCGCCTGGAAGACCAGCAAGCTAGGGGAGAGTTTAGCCGCCTACCTAAAAAGGAAGCCCTAAAACTTGAAGAGGAAATCTTACGCCTCAATCGCCAGATGGGTGGTTTTAAAGAGATGATTAGCCTACCGGGGGCTCTATTCATTATTGACCCTGTCAAAGAAAGGATCGCTCTAGCTGAAGCCAAACGGATAGGAATACCGGTTGTAGCTATAGTAGATACCAATTGTAACCCCGATGATATAGACTACCCTATTCCAGCCAATGACGATGCTATCAGGGCCATCAAACTGATATGCAGTAAAATTGCTGATGCAGTTATCGAAGGCAAGGCCGGCGAGGCGGTGATTCCAACAGGAGAAGAACCTGAAGAAGGCTTAGAGGAACTTAAGGTTCAAGAAGCCGAACCTATTATTTTCACTCCCGACGATGAATAAAGCAAGGGGGAGAACTTGAAAATTCCAACAGATAGGATAAAGGGGCTAAGAGACCAGTCTGGAGCTGGCATTATGGACTGCAGGAATGCCCTCCTTGAAGCAAAAGGGAATATGGGAAAGGCACGCCAGATTTTAAAGCAAAGGAACCTTTTCCTGGCAGAGAGTAAAGCAAAGCGCTCTGTCACCCAGGGAATAATTGAAGCCTATGTCCATACCGGAGGGCATATTGGAGCTATGGTTGAGGTGAACTGTGAAACCGACTTTGTAGCTCGCACCGATGAATTCAAGGAACTGGCTCACCACCTGGCAATGCAAGTAGCAGCTATACCCCCCCAATTTATCTCACGGGAAGAAGTCCCAGAAGGAGCTGATATAGAACCCCAGACGGCTTGTCTGCTCCTTCAGCCTTATATTAAAGACCCTGATAAGACCATTCAAGATATTATTACTGAAACAATTGCCAAGGTAGGCGAGAATATCAAGGTAAGCAGATTTGCCCGATTTGAACTAGGCAGTTAGGTATTAAGAAAATGACTACAACCAAATATAAATGTGTTCTGCTCAAGCTCAGTGGTGAGGCTTTCAGTGGCAAAGCCGACTATGGCATTGATGCGCCTACTCTAGCCAGGATTGCCAAGCAGATTAAGCAGGTGTTGGAAATGGGGACAGGTGTAGCCATTATTGTCGGTGGTGGTAACATCTGGCGTGGGGCTAAAGCTGAGCAGGATGGAATGGATAGGGTCACTGCTGACTATGCTGGAATGCTAGCTACAGTGATAAATGCTCTGGCTCTACAGGATGCACTGGAAAGGCAAGGAGTAACTACCAGAACCCTGTCAGCTATAGGCGTTCACCAGGTGGCTGAGCCTTACATCAGACGCCGTGCCATTCGTCACTTAGAGAAAGGCAGAGCGGTTATCTTCGCTGGAGGCACCGGCAACCCATATATGACTACTGACACCGCAGCTGCTCTACGAGCGATAGAAATTGGGGCTGAGGTTCTACTTATGGCAAAAAATAATGTTGACGGTGTCTATAGTGCTGACCCCCTCAAGGATCGTAATGCTAAGAAGTTTGACAAACTTACTCACCTTGAAGCACTAAATATGCATCTGGAAGTAATGGATGCTACTGCTCTCTCACTATGCTTAGAAAACAAGCTACCCATAATTGTTTTTGACCTTCAAGCTCCCCGTAGTCTAGAACGAGTTGTAAGCGGTGAACCTATTGGTAGCCTAGTATCCAGCGAGAAATAAGATGGCTAGCCGTACTTTATGGAATATTGAAGAAAAGATGCGGAAGTCTATTGAGGGTCTGAGGAGGGAATTAACCACTGTCCGAACCGGGCGTGCTACACCCGCCTTAATAGAACATATCAAAGTAGAATATGCTGGTGTTCCTACCCTGCTTAATCAAATTGCTGGCATTTCTGCACCTGAAGCCAGGCTCCTCATCATCCAACCCTGGGACAAGGGGAGTATACGTAGTATAGAGAAGGCTATCCTGAAGTCTGACCTCGGATTAAATCCAGTTAGCGATGGGAATGTAATTCGGATAAATATTCCCCCACTCACCGAAGAGCGGCGACAGGAACTAATTAAGACAGTGCGAAGGAGGATTGAAGAAAGAAGAATAGCACTACGCAACCTAAGGCGTGAAGCTATGGAGGAACTAAAAGGGTTTGAGAAAAATAAGGATATATCACAGGACGAGTATAAGCGCACCCTTGACCAGTTGCAGAAGCTCACCGATAGCTTCATAGCCGATACCGAACAAATCGGGCGAGATAAAGAAGTAGAACTTACGGAGATCTAGCTCAACCGCATGGAGGATTTTATCAATTATGGAAAAGCTTGCTCACTTTCCCAATCATGTAGCCATTGTGCCGGACGGTAATGGTAGATGGGCTGAGCAGCATGGGCTGCCTAGGCTTAAGGGGCACCAAGCAGGGGCAGAAAACATGTGGCGCATGGTTAAGTACCTCAATAAATACCCAATAAAATATGTAACGCTTTATGGTTTCTCTACGGAAAACTGGAGTCGCCCCGACGACGAAGTTGCAGGTTTATTCCATATATTGGGAGAGGTAATACTTAAAAAAACTGCTGAACTTAATAAAAGGGGCATTAGACTTCGTCATCTCGGTCGCCTTGAAGAACTACCGCAACATCTACAGAAAGCAATAAATAGGGCAGTAGAGCTGACAAAAAACAATACCGGCATGACTCTTAGCCTTGCCTTCAATTACGGGGGACGCGCTGAGATTGTAGATGCCGCCCGCCACATTATGACTGATGGCATCCCACCTGAAAACATAGATGAAAAACTATTTAATAGTTACCTCTATACCACCGGTTTACCTGATGTTGACCTGGTCATTCGCACTGCCGATGAACTCCGCCTCAGTAATTTCCTAATATGGCAATCAGCCTATAGCGAATACTATTTCACCAGTGTTCTATGGCCCGACTTTGATGAAAAAGAGTCTGAAAAAGCATTACTAGCCTATAGCCAGAGGCAAAGGCGCTTCGGCAGATTATAGTCAACCGCATGCTCAAGAAGAGAGTCATAACTGCACTGTGGGGTATTCTTCTCCTAATCGCTGCTGTCTGGTTTGACAAACCATTGCCTTGGTTTACCATACTGGTGGCAATCTGGGGGATACTGGCTGTCTTTGAATTCTACAAACTGGTCACTGCCTCAAAGGTGTCACCGCTCACCTACTTTGGGCTAATCTGGACCCTGCTATTCATCTTGAGTCCCCACTTTGATTATGACACTCTTACACCGCTTCTATTAACCTCAGCAGTGATACTACCTCTAGTCTGGCTATTGCTGCGCCCACAGAAGGAGGGAGCTTTTGCTAGCTGGGCATGGACTATAGCCGGAATTCTCTATGTAGGCTGGCTGCTGAGCTACCTGGTGGCATTAAGAGGGGTGGATGATGGCAGAAACTGGGTATTTTTGGCTCTATTTATCACCTTTGCTTCTGATACCAGCGCTTTCTTTGTTGGCAGAGCACTAGGCAAGCATCACCTTGCCCCAAGGGTTAGTCCCGGCAAAACCTGGGAAGGAGTCATAGCCGGGGTCGTTGGTGCTATCATAGTTAGCCTGCTTTTTACCCTGCGCACACCTCTTCAGGCCCCCTTTGACTACTGGTGGCAGGCAATACTCCTCGGCTTGATGGTCAGCATCTTTGGTCAGCTCGGTGATTTGGTAGAGTCGTTGTTCAAACGCAATATGGGAGTAAAAGAGTCGGGTAGGTCAATACCTGGGCACGGGGGTTTCCTTGACCGAATGGACAGCGTTGCCTTTGCTGGCATAGTGGTATACTATTATGTGATATGGGTAGTAGCGTAAAGCAATTAGCTGTCCTGGGCTCAACCGGCTCCATAGGTCAGCAAACACTGGAAGTAGTCCGTGCCCTACCTCACAAGTTCCACATAGTCGGGCTGGCAGCAGGCAAGAACATCGATTTACTGGTAAAGCAAATCAACGAGTTCAAACCAAGCTTTGTTTATTTTCATGATAAAGAGGCACAGGCTCACCTCGCTAGCACCGAATACGAACTCCTATCACTGGAAGAGATTGCCCGCCATCCTCAGGTGGACACTGTTGTTATGGCTACCTCCGGGAAATCAGGACTAGTCCCGACACTAGCCGCGGTAAAAGCTGGTAAAAAGATTTGCCTGGCCAACAAAGAATCGTTGGTTATGGCTGGCGAGATTATCACCAACGAGGCAAAACTAAATGCCGCCCAGATTTTGCCCATTGATAGTGAGCATAGTGCTATATGGCAATGCCTTGAGGGCGAAACACAACCGGCAGCCCAACTTATTCTGACTGCCTCAGGAGGTCCTTTCCATGGCTATTCATCGGCGCAGCTAAGTGGGGTTACCGTCAAGCAAGCTCTAAAACACCCGTCATGGCAGATGGGAAGAAAGGTCACCATTGACTCGGCCACTCTGATGAACAAGGGGCTTGAGGTAATTGAAGCCCACTGGCTGTTCAACATACCTTTTGAGGATATCAAGGTTCTAATCCACCCCCAGAGTATTATACACTCTATGGTAGAGTTTATAGATGGCTCAATTAAAGCCCAGTTAAGTTACCCCGATATGCGCCTACCTATTCAATATGCTCTGTCTTACCCTGAACGCCTGGCTAACCCACAACTCCCCAGGCTTGACTGGAGCCGTATTAATAGCCTGACCTTTGAACAACCCGACTTTGATACCTTCCCCTGCCTCAAGTTAGCTATTGCGGCGGGGAAGAAGGGAAGAACTTATCCGGCAGTGCTTTGTGCCGCCGATGAGGTAGCCGTTGAACTCTTTTTGTCGCAGCGCATCCGATTCACTGATATTGTCAGGCTTGTAGAGCAGGCGCTGGAAGAGCATCAAGCTGTAGCCCACCCTGCTCTAGAGGAGATTATGGCGGCTGATGCCTGGGCTGGAGAAAAAGTCATGCAGCTGGCTACGAGGGATAATCCATGCTAATTACAATAGTAGCCTTCCTCGGGGTTCTGGTGGTGCTTATCATTGCCCACGAACTTGGGCATTTTATTACGGCTAAAGCATCCGGGGTAAGAGTGGACGAGTTTGGTCTTGGCTTTCCCCCACGACTATTATCAATAAGAAAGGGTGAGACACGATATTCGCTGAACGCAATACCACTGGGCGGCTTCGTGAAAATGGCTGGTGAAGAAGACCCCAAAGTGCCAAGAAGCCTAGCCAGTAAAAGCATTGGCACCAGACTCCTGGTTCTCAGCGCCGGCTCACTAATGAATTTCCTGCTACCCCTCTTCCTCCTCTCAATTGCTCTTATGATTCCTCATAACCTAGTAATCGGGCAGGTAATGGTAGAGGAAGTAGCCCTAAATTCCCCAGCCGCCATGGCTGGTATTAGACCTGGAGATACCCTCCTCAGCGTAAATGGCAAACCGGCGAACAGCAATAGTGACCTGCACCGCTATATTCACCTTAACCTGGGCAAGGAGATTACTATTCTTGTCAAACACAGCGATTCAACTACAGAGAATGTTCAAGTCATACCCAGATGGAAGCCACCGGAAGGTCAAGGGGCAATTGGGGTTGTAATCAGTACTTCAGATGCAACCCTCATTAGCCAACATTACCCCTTCTGGAAAGCAATACCCCTGGGAGTAGTTACGTGTATAGAAACCTTCGTTTTATTCAAGAACGCAATAGTCGGTATGATTATTGGGGCAATACCTGCGGAACTGGCCGGACCAGTAGGTATTGCTCAAATCACTGGAGAGGTGGCTAAGGCTGGGATTAGCCCATTACTGGAATTTGCCGCCTTTCTCAGCATAAACTTAGCTATAATCAATATTTTCCCTCTTCCGGCATTAGATGGTGGCCGAATTGTGTTTGTCCTCCTGGAATGGGTTCGCCGGGGTAGGCGAGTGCCACCCAAGACAGAGGGACTGATACACCTTATTGGCTTCGCTATGCTAATGGCAGCAATCGCATTAATCACCTACCAGGATATTATACGCATCATAGGCGGAGAGAGTTTAATACCATGAACCCTCGGCGCGTATCTAAACCTATTCAAATCGGCAGTGTAACTGTTGGCGGTAGTGCCCCAATCGTGGTGCAGTCAATGACCAAAACTGATACCCGTGATGTTATGTCAACTATCAGCCAAATCAAGGAGCTTGAGGATTGTGGCTGTGAATTGGTACGAGTAGCTGTGCCTGATGCTGAAGCCGCCCGGGCTATATCAGCTATAAAAAGGAGCATCTCTACCCCTGTAATCGCCGATATCCACTTTGATTACCGATTGGCTTTAATAGCGCTGGAGGCTGGTTGCGATGGACTGCGCCTTAACCCGGGCAACATCAGTGAACCGGAAAAGGTCAAGACTATAGCTCAGGCAGCTAAAGAAAGAAACATCCCTATCCGCATCGGGGTGAATGCCGGTAGCCTACCCAGAGTAGCTAATCCAAACCTGACAATTGCCGAGCAGATGGTAGAGGCTGCCTTACAGCAGATACGCTTGTTGGAAAGCCTGGACTTTGACCTGATTAAGGTCCCCCTTAAAGCCTTTGATGTCCCGACTACTATTGAAGCCTACCAGAATATCGCTGAGAAGATACCCTATCCCCTGCACATCGGTATAACTGAAGCCGGCCTACCCAGAACGGGTATTATCCGCAGCACAGTGGGTATCAGCACCCTCCTCTACCTCGGCATAGGTGATACTATTCGGGTTTCACTGACGGCTCACCCCAGAGAAGAGGTAATTGCCGGCTATGAAATCCTAAAGAGCCTGAACCTGCGCCAGCACGGTCCGATATTAGTAAGTTGCCCCTCCTGTGGTCGGGCTGAGGTTGATATTGTAAAATTAGCCGAAGAAGTAGAGAAGGAGCTAATAAAGATTGACAAGCCGATAAAGGTAGCGGTGATGGGCTGTGTGGTCAACGGACCCGGCGAAGCCAAGGACGCCGATATCGGCATCGCCTGCGGCAAAGGCAGAGCCGTCTTATTTAAGAAAGGCGAGAAGATTAGAACTATCCGGGAAAAGGATTTTGTGGTAGCGTTGATGAGAGAGGTAGGGATTATGACCAGTTAATTATTTGGGGAAGCTTGAGGGGGTGAGGTAGATAAATTACAGTCAGGAAAAGACGGCTTATGTAGAACTAGAGCCAGAACTAGAAGCCTGTGTGGAAACAAAGGCGAAGAGACAATATAAACAGATTCTAAAAGAGCTTCTTAACAAAGGTGAGGAGGGGGAGCTTGCGGAAAAGCTTGAAATTTTGAGGCTTTTTCTTGAGGCTGCAGATTTCAACAAACTACGCAGTGAATCTGAAAAGCGCCTCCTAGAAGGAAGAAAAATCAAATTCACATTGTATTTGGAAAAAGGACAGCCAAAGTATGAAATGAAGATAATTTAGGGTAACTTAAGGGGAGTGAAAAGTGCGTATATCAAAGCTATTCGGTAAGACCCAGAGAGAAATCCCAGCCGAGGCTGATATCGTTAGCCACCAGCTACTAATAAAAGCTGGAATGATAAGTCAGGTAGCGGCTGGTGTCTATTCCTATTTGCCTTTAGCCTGGAGAGCGCTCAGGAAAATTGAAAATATAATCCGTGGCGAGATGGATAAAGCCGGCGGGCAGGAGCTAAGTATGCCAGTTCTCCAGCCTCTGGAGCTATGGCAGGAAACCGGACGAGACCTGGCTTTTGGCAAGGGACTGTTTACCCTCTCTGACCGCCGAGAACGTAAGCTATGTCTGGGACCAACCCATGAAGAAGTCATCACCGGGCTGGTAAGATACAATGCGCAGAGCTACCGTGACCTGCCACTACTCTTGTATCAAATCCAGACCAAGTTCCGTGATGAGCCTCGCCCTAGAGCCGGGCTAATACGAGTTCGCGAATTCACTATGAAAGACCTGTATAGCTTTGATACCGACGAGGAGGGACTAAACCAGAGCTATGCTAAGATGCTCCAGGCATACCAGAATATCTATAAACGCTGTGGCCTCCCTACCCTACTGGTTGAAGCCGATAGCGGCGCTATCGGTGGCAAGGATTCCCACGAGTTTATGGTTATCGCTGAAAACGGTGAGGATGAGATTATCTATTGTCCCGGTTGCCAATACGCAGCTAATACCGATAAGGCGGAGAGCATTATAAGTAAAATAGAAGGCGAGGAGCCGTTACCATTAGAAGAGGTGGATACCCCCGGCATGGCTACTATTGAAGACGTATCAAGGTTCTTGAAGGTGCCTCAAAGTAAGACCTTTAAAGCTGTGTTCTATGTCGCTGACGGCAAACTGGTCTTTGGGGTTATCAGGGGTGACCTTGGGGTAAACGAGGTGAAACTAAAGAACATTCTACAGTGTTATGAACTTCGCCTGGCTACCGAAGCCGAGGTGATAGAAGCCGGTATAGTTGCCGGCTCAGCCTCTCCAATAGGTATAAGCGGTATCAAAGTTATTGCTGATAACTCCATAACCTCAGGGGCAAACTTTATTGCCGGCGCTAATAAACCCGATACTCACTTCAGAAATGTCAACTACCCGAGGGACTTTAAGGCTGATATTATGGCCGATATTGCCCGGGCTAAAGTTGGGGAAGGCTGCCCTAAGTGTGGTGGCAAGTTATCATCTACACAGGGGATTGAGGTAGGGCACATCTTCAAACTGGGCACTTTCCTAAGTGAGAAATTAGGTGCCCTTTTTATTGATGCCAATGGCGTATCCCACCCTATTGTCATGGGATGCTATGGCATTGGGCTGGGCAGGTTGCTGGCAGCAGCTATAGAGCAGAACCACGATGATAAAGGCATTATCTGGCCGTTACCCATTGCCCCTTATCACGTCTATCTTTGCCCATTATATCTGGAGAACCCTCAAGTGGCAACCACGGCTGAAAATCTTTATGCCGAATTTGAAGCGCAGGGTTTAGAAGTGCTTTTTGACGACCGTAAAGAGTCTCCCGGGGTAAAGTTCAATGATGCTGACCTCTTGGGGATACCTATTCGGGTTACCATTAGCCCCCGAACCCTGGAGAAGAGTAGCATAGAAATAAAATGGCGCTCAGAAAAAGAATCTCAGCTTGTGCCACTAGAGGGGGTAACTGAAAGGCTTAAGGAGCTTATCAGGTGCGTAGCGTAGCGCCAAGCTCATGAGACAGCTTGCTTAGGATTTGCTGCTGAACCTCATTAACTTCTTCATCGGTCAGAGTATGGGTCGGTGATTGGAAGGTAACCCTGTAGGCAAGAGATTTCTTACCCGGTGGAACTTGCTCCCCAGCATAGACATCAAATATAGTAGCCTGATTCACTAATGGGAAGCTGGTAATAATATCCTGCACTTTTTGATGGGTTATTTCGGCATTAACTACCAGAGCCATATCCCTGACTATGGCAGGAAACCGGGGTATTGGCTGGAACATTTTATGACCGATGGTAAAGGGCAACAGCGCTGCCAGGTTAATTTCAAAAAGATAGACAGCTCCAGAAATTTCAAAGGCTTGCGCTACCTTAGGGTGCAATTCACCGACAACACCCACCCTATTACCGGCGACAACAATAGCTGCCTGTCCATTTGGGTGTAAGCTTTCGTCTGAGCACTCCTCAAAACTGGCTTCCACCCCCAACTGGCTGAGTAAGCCTTCCACTACTCCCTTGGCATCAAAGAAATCAAGTAAATCATCCTCAACTTGCCACGACTTTTCAAGCCTTGAGCCACTTAGTATGCCACATACCATCTCAGGCTCATCGGGTAAGTCCTTGGGGCGTGGTAGATATACTTTGCCCAGCTCAAAGAGTCTAATACCACCTTCTTCATGCCTCCTGTTTGCCGAAAGGGCAGCTAACAGGTTAGCTCGCAGGTTAGGGCGAAGATACTCCTGGTCAGCGGTCATAGGATTAGCCACCCGAAGGGGCATAGGTTCAAGGGGATGAGCTTCAGGTAGCAACTTGTTTAGCATTTCCAAGCTAGTTAGTGAATATGTAATCACCTCCTGGAAGCCATAACCGGTAAGGATGCGTCCTACCTCCTGCTTAAGACTAATGATAGGCTCAGGATTCTGTTTGGGTAGTGGTTGGCTGAGCATGGTCGCCGGAATCTCATCATAACCAATAATACGGGCTACTTCCTCTACAAGGTCAACCACCAGATATATATCATTCCGCCAATAAGGAGCAGTAACCCAAACCTCTGAAGCTGAACCGGCTGGATTACAATCAAAGCCCAGGGAAGCCAAGGCACCTACTATCTGGTCAAGACTAAAGTCAACAGCTAACAGGCTGTTTACCATGCCCGTTGATAGCAAGATAGGCTCACGGTCCAGCTTACCGGGATAAACATCAGCCACCCCCCTAGCTGCTTCACCACCAGCTAACTGCATAATCAACTGGGTCGCCCGTTTAAGCCCCAGTAGGGTCAGCTCGGGGCGAATGCCTCTCTCAAATCTGGCACGGGCTTCACTCGGCAAACACAAGATGTTACCGGTATGGTGAATGCTGGCTGGGTTAAAATTAGCTGCCTCCAGCAGTATTGA
>DAOWJC010000025.1 GCA_030640595.1 Dehalococcoidia bacterium
CCAACGAACGCCGGATGTTGACAAGCCCATCGACAGGGACTAAACTCAGGCCGCGACATGTGAAATGGCCTGAAACGAAACACTTGTAGTGTTGGTTGGGGGACACGGGGATGAAACAGGGGCACTCGAATCGTTGTTTAACAACGGTTGTTAGTGCCTTTTTTGGTTTGAGCCATATGAATGTTGATAAAGTCATAATCTTCACCGAGGAAGGCGAGATAAAACTTATGTCCTATCAATTCGTGGAGTAAGAACTACCAAGGAGGTAAGAATGATTGATTGGGGAAAAGGGGGGAAAGCAGCCCAGAACATCTTTGAGGCTATAGGTCTCACCCCAATGGTAAAACTGAACAAGGTAACTGAAGGGATAAACGCTGATGTTTTGGTCAAGCTGGAGTGGTTTTCGCCTACCGGTTCACTAAAGGACAGAATCTATTACCGAATGATCACCGAAGCCATAAAGAAGGGAGAATTAAAACCGGGTATGGAAATCTTAGAAACCTCCACTGGTAACGCCGGGATCGCCTGTGCTTTTGTGGGTAAGCTGATGGGTTATCCAGTAACCATTATTCTTCCTGGCGGGATGAGCATTGAGAGAAGTAAAATCATACAGGCATACGAAGCCAAGCTTATCTACACGCCTGGTGCAGAATCGGATGTTGACCTCTGTTTGCAAAAGCAAGAGGAGCTCATACAGAAAAATCCTGGGAAATACTGGGTACCCAGTCAATACACTAACACCGATAATATTATGGCACATTACCTTACCACCGGTCCTGAAATTTGGGAACAAGTCGGCGGTAAGGTTGATGCCTTTGTGGCAACCCAAGGGACCGGTGGAACAATTACCGGAGTAGGTAGATACTTGAGAGAGAAAAACCCTATGGTCCTTCTTTACGCTGGGGAACCTACCGAAGCGCCCATGCTGGCAAGGAGACAGTGGGGTTCGCATCGGATTGAGGGTATCGGTGACGGATTCGTACCTCGAAATCTGGATGTGAGCATACTCAATGGCATTTTCCTCTCTACTTCGGATGAGGCTATTGAAATGGCAAAAAGACTATCTCTTGAAGAAGGGCTGTTCTGTGGCATCTCTTCTGGTGCGAATGTGGTCGGAATGATTAAATTAGCCAAAAAGCATCCGAAACTGGAGGTAATTGTTACTATGCTCAATGACACAGGGCAGCGTTATTTCTCCACCCCGTTGTGCGGGGTAGAGAAGGAACTAGAAATTCCCGAAAGAGAGCATCCCTTTGATGAGTATACCATCGCTGAACTTGATAAATATCAGGCAGGCTGGGAGATCGTGGAATAGCACAAACTTAGATCCGTTGATACCTGCAAGTAAAGCTATCTGAAACCATAGAGACGATAGCAATATAAGATAAGCTTCGCATACGTTTCTTTAAGGAGAAGCAGTATGTTGGATTCGAAAGGAACAAAGCGGCATATCTAGCATAAATAGAAAAGGCAAGCCGTATCAGCTTGCCTCCTTAATTTCCTTGGTAGCGGGGGTTGGATTTGAACCTGCGGCCTCCGGGTTATGAGCCCGACGAGCTTCCACTGCTCCACCCCGCGTCACCGTCTTCTCTCGGGCGTGGATTTGGGACAGTAACCCTCGGGTTATGAGCTCGACGAGCTATCATTGCTTTAACTTACCGGCTGCAAAACCTATCACCATTTTTATTATCAATTGTGCACTCTTGCAAGGGAAGGGGGCAGGGGGATAGGTTGCTAGACAATGTCCCTGAACCTATTCGCAATTTTACCCCAGAGGCTATATAATGCAGTAAGCATAATACAAAATAGTATAGAAAGGAGGTGATATATGGCAGACAGGGTAATGATATTCATTGATGGCAGCAACCTGTACCATTCCCTCAAAGGTTTTTTTAAGCGGACTGACATAGACATTGGCAAGTTCTCCAATAAGCTACTGGAAAAGCGCCAACTGATAAGAATCTATTACTATAATGCCAGAGTGGGACAAAAGGAAGAGCCAGAGCGATACCATGACCAGCAAAAATTCTTCGCCGGTATAACTGCCATACCGTACTGTGAACTGCGTCTAGGGCGTTTGGTTTATACCAATTGGCCGTCTGGCCCGCCCTATGAAAAAGGAGTTGATATCCAATTAGCTACCGATATGATAACTCATAGTTTTAAGAACAATTATGATGTGGCTATCCTGGTTGCTGGCGACAATGATTTTGTCGGTGCTATCCAAGCGGTAAAGGATAACGGGAAGAACTTAGAAGTAGCCCTATTTGGTAAAGAGCGAACTTCTATGCAGTTAAGGAATGTAGCCGATAGAGTAATACCTATAAACGCTCGGCTGCTAAGCAAGTGCTGGAAATAAACGGGAAAGTCAGAATAAGCTAGTGCCAAATAGAGCTATGGTTAAACTCAGGCCAATATCATAGCTAATTATATCTTAGCTAATACCTTGCCCAGGCTCTCCCGCCACACTGGTTCAACCTGCTCCAGAGGTAGGTCTATATAAGGGGCAATAACAAACCTCTTGCCCTCTACAACTCCTAATCTGGTTACAGGCACGCGGTTGGCAGCTGCCATCTCCTCTAGTTGTTTAACCTTGTCCGGTCTTACCGAAACAATAATTCTTGACTGCACTTCGCCAAACAAGGCAGCATCTAGCCTGCCATCAAACTGCCATCTCTGTCCCGTAAAACCTACGCCTCCAGCCAGGCAGCACTCAGCCAAGGTAATAGCTAGACCACCATCAGAGCAGTCATGAGCTGAACGAATAATTCCCTGTCTGATAGCCTTCAAGCAACAGGATTGCACCCTCTTTTCCAGGTCAAGGTCAATATAAGGTCTGCCCCCAACCAGGCCGTGAACCAGCTCAAGGTACTCACTACCTCCCAATCCCCCACCATCAAAGCCGCTACCCAGCAAAAATACCTGAGCACCCTCGCCAACAAAACCCATATCACACCGCTGGCTTACATCCTCTATGAGACCAACCATGCCACATATTGGCGTCGGATAGATAGCCCCTTCCTTGCCTTCATTGTAAAGGCTAACATTGCCGCTGATTACCGGGATATTTAACTTGCGGCAGGCTCTACCAATACCACGAACGGTTTCTTTAAGCTGGTAATAAACATCCTTTTTCTCCGGGTTGCCCAGGTTAAGGCAATCAGTAACCGCCAAGGGTCTAGCCCCGGTGCATACCAGATTTCGCGCTGCCTCAGCCACAGCTATAGCCGCACCGACGTAGGGGGCAAGATAACAATAGCGTCCATTCCCATCCACGGTAAACGAAAGACCCTTCCTGCCACCCTTTACCCGTAACACCCCGGCATCACCGCCCGGCGGAGCAACAACATCAGTCTGGTTAGCATAGTTAGCGTGCTTGAATACCCAGCCCCGACTGCAAACATTGGCTGATGCCAACAACTGTAGAAAAACCGATTCGGCTTTCTCTGGGGTCAGGTCAGGAATAGCTTTTAGGTCAAGGGACTGGATTCGTTTTAGCCATGCCGGCTTTCTCACCCGATAACTATACATTGGCGGCTCAGTGAGTAGCTTTACCGGTACCTCGGCTACCACCTCGCTACCCTCTTTAACCCTGGCCAGCCCATCGTCAGTAACCTTGCCGATAATGTCGCAGCGAAGCCCCCAGCGGTGAAACAGGTCTGATACCTTATCCTGATAACCCTCCTTGACGATTACCAGCATTCGCTCCTGTGTTTCCGAGAGCATAATCTCATAGGGGGTTATCCCTGCCTCCCGACAAGGCACCTTGAGCACATCAAGCTCCATTCCATTACCAGCTCTAGCTGCCATCTCAACTGAGGAGGAGGTTAAGCCGGCAGCGCCTAAATCCTGCATGCCTACAATCCAGTCAGTGTCAGCCAGCTCCAGGCAAGCCTCAATAAGCAGCTTTTCCATAGCTGGGTCGCTGGCTTGAACCGCAGTACTAGGCTCAGGCTCAGCCTCAAGCGTTCTTGACGCTAGCCCCGAGGCACCGTGAACTCCATCGCGCCCCGTTTCAGCACCGGCTATCATCAGCAGGTTGCCTACACCGCTAGCTCTAGCCCTGACCAGTTTCTTAACCTCCACGATTCCCGCACACATAGCATTAACCAATGGATTGGTTGAATATGAACTGGAAAAATAGGACTCTCCAGCCATATTGGGGATACCAAGTTTATTCCCGTAGTCAGTAAAACCAGCCACTGCCCTACTAAACAGATATTGGTTATGGGAATCAGCTAACGGACCAATGCGCAAGGAATCAATACCGGCAATAGGACGAGCCCCCATGGTCAGTATATCCCTAACCACGCCCCCCAACCCGCTAGCTGCCCCCTGGTAGGGTTCAATCGCCGAGGGGTGATTATGCGACTCAATCTTCATCACCACTGCCAGTCCGTCACCAATATCCACCACACCGGCGTTTTCTGCCCCCAACTCGGCTAATACCCTCTTGCTCCGTGCCGGGAACATCTTAAACAAAGGTTTAGAGTGTTTATAGCCACAGTGCTCACTCCACAGTGAACCAATCATGCCTATCTCCACGAGTGTAGGCTCCCGCCCCAACCTGCGGACAATAAGCTCATACTCCTGCTGACTTAGAGCAACTTCGTCTAAAATTCGCTTGTCAATTGGCATAACCTACCTCCAAACAAAAAATCATTGGTCAATTAACCGCCCAATTATGCTATGAACTAAGCAACTCGCTTACTACCGCATTTATGTCTCGCCCATCGGCTCTGCCTTTAAGCTGAGCGATGAGCTTAGGCATAACCTTCCCCTTATCACCAAGTCCCTGTGCCCCTACCTCCTCAATAACCCGGCGAGCAGCTACGATAAGCTCTTCCCGGGTCATCTGCTGAGGTAAATACTCGTTGAGGATAGCCAGCTCTGCCTCTTCTTGAGCCACCAGGTCTTGGCGGTTCCCCAACCTAAAGGCTTCGATACTCTCGCGACGCTGTCTAACCTCCTTGGCGATAATGCCAAGGATATCAGTATCATCTAAAGCAGCCTGCCGGGCGATTTCAGCATTTTTAATGGCTGCCATCACCAATCGGATAACTAAGCGCCTCACCTTATCCCCACCCCTCATCGCCTGCTTAAGGTCATCCATTAGCTTTTGTTTTAACTCTGCTTCCGGCTCCACAATAGACCTCGTATTTAGACGACACTAATTAAGGGAAAGTTAAAGAACCAAGGGCTTGTCCCCTGCGGTGACCGCAGTAGTCCACAGGGAAATCTAACGGGGTAAGGTTGGTAAACAATCCCATATCACCATATTTATTTTAGGTAGCGTAAGCCACCCTGTCAAGAAAGGGCAGACAGATTGGTTTTGGCTTAGAGAGAGGGGGAACTATTATGTGAGAGAGGCTTCGCCTCTCTTTGACTCTCATACTCTAGAGTGGTCAGGGAGTTTTAGAGGAGCGTTAGCCCCTCTTTATTTAGCTTCCCCTTCCCCTTTGAAGGGGAAGGGGACAAAGGGGATAGGGTAGATAAACAATCTTAATGCCCACTCCTCCTTAATATCTCACGAGCCACCACCACACCAGAAGCCGACGCCTGGATTAAACCACGACTAACACCAGCTCCATCACCAGCAGCAAACATATTGCTAACCTCGGTCTCCAGGCTAGGGCTAAGCTGAGGTCGGCTAGAATAGAATTTGACCTCAACCCCATAGAGCAAGGTATGGCGTGAAGCCACACCCGGAGCCAGCTTATCCATTGCCTGAAGCATCTCCAAAAGACCGGTAAGGTGACGATAGGGAAGGGCAAAACTAAGGTCACCTGGGGTAGCACTCTTCAGGGTGGGCTGAATTAAGCCCCGCTCAATGCGGGCTGGGGTGGAACGCTGACCTTCCATCAGGTCACCCAGGCGCTGCACCAGCACCCCACCACTAAGAATATTGGCCAGTCTAGCCAGATACTTACCATAGGCAATAGGCTCCCGAAATGGTTTAGTAAAGGTTGTGCTCACCAACAGGGCGAAATTAGTGTTGCTACTCCTCCGGTCAGCGTAGCTATGCCCGTTAACCGTGATTACCGGGTCACTACCCCCGGTAGATTCCGTTATAACCTCACCAGCAGGACACATACAGAATGTTCTAATCCGGTCATCAAAGCTCTTTGACACTAACTCCAGCTTTGCCTCATATAGCACATTGGTCAACTCCTCCATCACTGCCACCGGCACCTCTACCCTAATCCCGACATCAATAGGGTTATTATGCATGGTTAGGTTAAGTCGGCTAGCTTCTGTAGATAACCAATCTGCCCCTTCCCTACCCGGAGCCAGAATCAGATAATTACAGCCAAGCCTGTCCCCAGCCTCAGTTTCAATCCCCCTAACCTTACCATTGTCAACAATGATAGTGGAAGCCGCAACCTCAAGCTTGAATTCCAAGCGTGAAACAAGGTAATCACGCATAGCCTTGAGCACCGAACGACAATGTTCAGTGCCTAAATGACGAAGAGGCACTGGTATCAGGTGTAATTCCACAAGGGAAGCCCTACGACACAGCTCGTCAACCTCGTCCCCAACGCCATAGAGCTTATTTGAGGCGCCAAACTTGAGGTATATATCATCAACATACTTAGTCAGGGCTTCAGCACTACTCTCTCCGAGATAATCCCTGAGCCGACCCCCTACTCGTGATGATAGCGTCAGCTTACCATCACTAAAAGCGCCAGCCCCGCCTAAACCACAAACCAGGTCGCAAGGTGAACAAGAAATACAAGGGCTACCCGTGTCACGAACTGGGCACAGGCGCCTATCAATGTCCCTACCCTTCTCTATAAGCAGAATTTTTAGGTCAGAAGCCTGAGACAGCTCTAAAGCGGCAAAGATACCCGCCGGACCACCACCCACAATGATAACGTCGTATTTCCTAGCCATTCTATTCAGTAGTGCTATTTAAACTGCTAAAAGTCCTTCAAGTTTCAGCGGTCTTATTGTATAACCCGTAGCTTTAGCCGTCAAGGAATGAGGTTGGTAAAAATAACCTATTGACATTTGCCAATTGGCGAATTATAATCTAATTATGGACAACAGTTATACGAATCACCTAGGCAGAATAATCAAGCAGCGAAGGGTTACAGTGCCGCTGACGTTACAGGAGCTGGCGGCGAGCTCAGGTGTATCTTCATCCCACCTGGGTCGCATAGAGAGAGGGGAGCGTTTCCCCTCAGCCCGTATTCTGCGCAAAATTGCCACGCCTCTGGGCTTCGAGGAGGATGAGCTGTTTACTTTCGCCGGCTACCTGTCTCCCCAGCCCCCGGGTGTAGCTGAAGCGAATCCAGAGTATATGAGCGGGCGATTGGACCCCTATGTGGCCAGAGTATTGAGTCAAGAGCCGGTTGATGTACAGCGCGCTGTAATTGGAATCCTCACCATCTTAAAGAGCATTGCCAAAAGTATGAGCAAAGAGGGCAGCTAACGGTCAGCTTGAGTAATATCCGCCCTACCGTAATATTGTATAAACGGTCATTTGAGAAAGTGAGACTGCATTAGAGCCAAGGGTAATGTTATGAGCAGGTTGAGGGGATTAATCATTTTCATCGGCGGTCTGGTTCTTATGGTCATGGGGCTAGGAATGTGGCGAAGCCCTGAGCTTGACTGGCAGGGTTTTCTGGGGGCGTGGTCTTTAATAATAAATGACATAGTCAGGTTAGCTCATGACCCCTTTGCCGTGTTAGGGATTGTAGTGTTGGTAATCGGGTTTTTAATAACAGCTAACGGAGTTCGCCACCTTGTGCGAGGATGAGTTATGGACAACCGAGGTGCAAAAAGTAGCCAAACAATAGGACAGAACGAGGGAGATTTTGTTACCGCTGCCACACATGAGCTCAAGACCTCCCTTACTGCCATTATTGCCTCAGCCGAGCTCCTGGCTGATGAACTCCAGCCAGATGAGAAAAGCACGCCGGGGAGGCTTATTCAAAGCATTATCCGAAATGCCCACCGCCTAGACGAAGGGTTATCTCACTTCCCAGAAATGGTCACTTTGCTACGCGGGGACCGCCAATTA
>DAOWJC010000010.1 GCA_030640595.1 Dehalococcoidia bacterium
GCTGGAGTACTTCTACTTTCGAGATTCAAAGGGAACCGAACCCCTGGATGAAGGGGGATACTTTGATATGACCCCGCTGGACGCAGCCAGTGACCTGAGGCGGGAGACGGTTCTCACCCTGGAGGGGATGGGCATCGGTATTGAGTATTCCCACCACGAGGTCGCCAGCAGCCAGCATGAGTTAGACATGAGATACACCGATGCCCTGACCATGGCCGACAGTGTGATGACCTATCGTCTGGTAGTCAAGCAAATAGCCCTGGAGCACGGGGTTTACGCTACCTTTATGCCTAAACCCGTTTTCGGTATAAATGGTAGCGGTATGCATGTCCACCAATCGCTGTTTAAGGGTGACAGGAACGCCTTCTTTGACAAGGGTGATAAGTATCATCTGTCTAAGGTGGCCAAGTGCTATATAGCCGGGCTACTCAAGCATGCTTCCGAAATCACGTCTGTTACCAACCAGTGGGTCAACTCCTACAAGCGCCTGGTCTCCGGCTACGAGGCGCCGGTATATCTTTCCTGGGCGCGGCGGAACCGAGCCGACCTTATCCGGGTTCCCGAGTATCAGCCAGGTAAGGAAAACGCCACCAGGATAGAGCTCAGGTCTCCTGACCCCGCCTGCAACCCTTACCTTACCTTCAGCGTGATGCTGGCGGCTGGGCTGGAAGGGATTGAGAAAGAATATAAAGTTCCCGACCCCGTGGAAGAAAACGTGTATGAGATGACCGAAGAGGAGAGGCAGAGACGGGGGATAGGCACCCTGCCCGCCAGCCTGTGGGAGGCTATCCATCTCACTGAAAAGAGTGAGATTGTGCGAAGAGCCCTCGGCGACCACACTTTTTATGCTTTCATTAAAAACAAGAAGATAGAGTGGGATAATTACCGTATTCAAGTGACCGATTACGAGCTCAAGAGATATTTGCCTATCCTGTAAGTCTGGCTCATTGAGGTTTCCAAAAAGAAAACCGCCTTAAAAGCGGTTTTCTCAGTGATTTTGTATTGACCTTCAGGTCAATTGGAGCGGGAGACGAGACTCGAACTCGCGACAACCTGCTTGGAAGGCAGGGACTCTACCAACTGAGTTACTCCCGCATCATTTTTTCAAACACCAGTGCGAAACAGCCAGGGTGATGAATCCAGCAAGATTAATTATAGCAAAGGTTACCGTGGCAGTTCTTCCCCAATCCATAGCTAATTCATTAACTAAAAGCCCCACTGTTCCAACGATTAGAAGAATAAAGCCACCGAGCTTGATAGCTTCTTTCATGGACTCCTCCAACTGAGTTACTCCCGCTTAATATTATGTCAACTAGTTTTGCTATAATGCCCTACTTGGTCGGGGTGAGAGGACTTGAACCTCCGACCTCAGCGTCCCAAACGCTGCGCGCTAGCCACCTGCGCTACACCCCGTAACTTTAATCCATTTCGGCTAGCTTCTGCAATCTCTCCCAATCCTCATCTACTTTCCGCTGTATTTCATCAATAATATGCTTATTTTCAGGGAGAAACAAATGCTCAAACCTCCGTTGTGCCTTCAGATAGTCTATCACTGGCTTCTTCTCAGTGGGCCTTGAGGTTATTCTATATTTACCATACTCAACCTCGTAAAGAGGCCACATGCAAGTCTCAACGGCAAGTCGGGATAGATAAATAGTCTCATCAGTCGGGAAACGCCAGCCACGAGGACAAGGTGATATTACATCAATGTAGGACGGTCCCTCAATGGAAGCTGCTTTCTGGACCTTGGTCATAAGGTCTCGCCAGGCATGTGGTGCTGCCTGAGCAGCATAAGGAGCACCGTTGGCAGCCATCATACCAACCATGTTCTTGCGATGTTCCGTCTTACCTGGTATAACCTTCCCCACCGGTGAGGTGGTAGTCCAGGCACCGAGGGGGGTCGCCGCGCTGCGCTGAATGCCGGTATTCATATAAGCCTCATTATTAAGACAAATATAAATTATATGTTGACCTCGCTCAATAACTCCGCTTATAAACTGGAGCCCAATATCATAGGTAGCTCCGTCTCCACCGAAAACCACAAATTTAATATCTCGGTCTTCCATCTTACCTAGCTTGATAAAATGCCTGTAAGTCGTCCAGACGGCAGCCAGTGTGCTGGAAACGTTCTCAAAAGCGTTGTGAATCCAGGGAACCCGCCAAGCAGTCTGGGGATAAGGGCTAGTGCAAACCTCGAGACAGCCGGTTGGGGAAGCGGTTACTACCGGCTTACCCATTGCCATTATGGCATGCAATACCTGTCGCACGATTATCGTCTCAGGGCATCCATGACAGGCTCTGTGCCCTGGGGCTATCTTCTCTTCTTGGTTACTTATTTCTTTTAACTTTATTGCCATGGTACCTCCTTACTCTCTAACTGCAAGATATCTAACGAGTGGTGGCTTAATCTTGTCGGTCTCCGCGATTTGAAATAGTTCGCGGAAGATATCACAAAATTCAGAGGGAACTGTATCCCGACCACCTAGGCCATAAAAGTAATCGATCATCTTCATGGGGAGACCACGATTGAAGAAGGCTGAGCAGGCCTCAATGAATAGAGGACCTCCCTCGCCACCGAAACACTCACATCTATCCATTGCTGCCACCGCCTTTTTACCCTTGAGGGCTTTTACTATCTCATCGGCTGGGAAGGGGCGGAAGCAACGAACTTTAAGCATTCCTGCTTTCACACCCTTTTGTCGCATCGCATCTACAGCTTCCCGGCAGGCACCTGCCCCTGAACCTATGATTAGAATGGCAACCTCGGCATCATCAAGCCGGTAAGACTCTACTAGGCCGTAATATCTCCCGCTAATTTTGCCATATTCCTGTGCGATCTCCGGAATGACTCTTAAGACATTATTAATCGCTTCAAATAGTTGACGTCTATGCTCAAAGAAATAATCCCAGTGGTCATAAGCTCCGATAGTTTTAGGATGCTCTATATCTAAGATAGAATAGAGAGGTTTATACTCTCCGACGAATTTCCTTACCACCTCATCGGGCAGAACTTCAACCCGACCCAGAGTATGCCCCAAAACAAAGCCGGCATGTCCACACATTATCGGTAACATAACATCAGGGTGTTCGGCGATTCGCACCGCCTGGATAAAATTATCATAAACCTCCTGATGGTTTTCGGCGTAAATCTGAACCCAGCCGCTATCACGAGAGCCCATCATGTCGGTCTGGTCGGTAAGTATGTTAAGTGGGGCGGAAAGAGACCGGTTAACCACTGCCATGACGATAGGACAGCGAAGCCCGGAGGTAACCCAGAGAGTCTCCCACATCAGGGCCAATCCAGGTCCACAGGTAGCCGTCATGGCTCGAGCACCGGCAGAAGCAGCCCCTATACAGGAACTCATGGCCGCATGCTCACTTTCCACGCGGATATACTCGGTATCCACCAAGCCTTCAGCAACCAATTCGGCAAACTCCATGACGATCTCAGTTTGAGGAGTAACCGGGTAAGCCGCCATCACATCAGGATTTATCTGACGGATAGCTTCGGTCACTGCCTTATCACCCTCAAGGGCTTTAACAATAGGCTTTTTTACCATAGCTTCAACCATTATTTTGCCTCCTCCGCTTTTGCTTTAGCTTCTTCTATCATAGTGATGGCTTCCTTAGGGCACTCATGGGCACAAATACCACAACCCTTACAATGTTCATAGTCAAAGCCTACTAGTTTGCTATCTTTAACCATAATGCAACTATCCGGGCAATAAATCCAGCAAATCATACAGTGAATACACTTCTCCATATCAATAACTGGGCGAAAAGTACGCCATGTGCCCGACTTGTACTCTATCGTGTTGCCCGGTTCAAGGATTACCACACCTGGCTCTAATTCTTTCCAACCTTTTAGTGCCATTTGCATTCTCCTTCCAAAAGATTTTAGCCGGCTTGAGCCGTCGCATAAGCTTTTTCAAAGGCTTTTACATTTGCCTCGACAATTGCCTGTTTAAATTTACTGCCGAGCGATTCTCTAATCATTTTGACTAAATTTTCCCGGCTCACTACTTCGGCGGCCTGAGCTAAAGCGCCGAGCATGGCTATGTTAGGTATATTTCTACCCAGGTTTTCCATGGAAATGGAAGTAGCATCAACGGTAACTATTTTCCCTTTATAGCCTAGCCTGGCACGAATATTGCTTGGGGACTCAGTGGTATTGATTACAAGTGCTCCATCCTCCTTCAACCCGGCTACCACATCAACTTCGTCGAGAAGAGTGGTATCAAGCACCACTACTGCATCGGGTTCAGCAATCTCAGAAAGGTCTCTTAGCGGTTTGCTACCTACCTTGGTAAAGGAGCGCATTGCAGCTCCAGCGCGCTCGGCTCCATAATCAGGCATGCCTAAAAAATAGTTACCTTCAAGGTTCGCCGCCTCAGCCAAGATTTTGCTTGAGGTCACTGCACCCTGACCACCACGAGCATGCCATCTTATCCCAATTGGGTCTCTTTTTAGTTGCGCCATATCATGAACACCCCCTCAAAAGTTTCTTCGCAAGCTTTTTTACAGCGTTAATACTGCTTTCAGCTTAGCCTGCCAATCATTAAGAAGCGCCCCTGGAGCGACTTGAACGCTCGCACCCAGCTCCGGAGGCTGGTGCTCTATCCACCTGAGCTACAGGGGCTTTACTTATAATAGCCCAAAGTAAACAATGAGGCAAGAC
>DAOWJC010000115.1 GCA_030640595.1 Dehalococcoidia bacterium
AAGGATGATTAAGAAGGCCAGTATATTAGCCTTAGTTGCTTATTTATTCCTGGCTATTTTGAGTCCAGGCTTGGTTCAGGCTCAGGGTGGGCTAACAATACTAGATAGCTCGGCTCAGGTAGAGTTTCCGTTTAAACTTAGCTTTAGTTTGTCAGTCGAGAGTGATGTCAATATCACTGATATTCGCCTCCACTATACTGTTGACCGGATAAGCCTTGTTCAGGTGACCGGCGAAGTCTATATTGAATTTGAGCCGGCCAATACTGTCGATGCTGAGTGGACATGGGACATGAGGAGAACGGGTGGGCTACCTCCCGGGTCCAGTGTGGACTATTGGTGGGCGGTAGAGGATGCCAATGGTGACAGGCTTGAAACGGCTCCGGCTCGGGTCCAGTTTGATGATATTCGTTACTCCTGGCGTAGTCTAACCGAGGGCAAGGTAACTTTATACTGGTATGAGGGGAGTGAGCCTTTTGCCCAGGAGGTAATGGCGGCAGCTCACCAAGCATTGGCTCGGCTGGCTGAGGATACTGGTGCCCATTTAGAGAAGCCGGTTAAGATATATATCTATGCTACTGCCCGAGATTTGCAGGAGGCTATGATTTATCCTCAGGAGTGGACAGGAGGAGTAGCCTTTACTGAACATGGCATTATTGCTATTGGTATAGCTCCAGGTAACCTCCCCTGGGGGAAAAGGGCGATTGCCCACGAGCTAGCCCACCTGGTCATACATCAAATGACCCTTAATCCCTATAGTGACTTACCTACCTGGCTTGATGAGGGTTTAGCCATGTATGCTGAGGGGGCACCGGAGCCAGGCCTTATAGCTTATCTCAACAGGGTGATAGCTGAAAACAGCCTTATCTCGGTGCGTAGTTTATCAAGCCCCTTTTCAGCTTATGCACAGGAAGCTTCCCTTTCCTATGCCCAGAGCTATAGTTTGGTTGAATTTCTTATCAGTAATTATGGGCAGGCTAGGATGCTTGAGCTGCTGAATACCTTTAAACAGGGTAGTAGCTATGATGGGGCGTTGAATAAGGTTTATGGCTTTGATATGGATGGTCTGGATGCTCTGTGGCGGGAATATGTTAAAGCACCAGCCCAGTCGGTTGAGGAGAAAGGGATGCATCCAGCCCTAATTGGTGCATTAGCCGCACTAGGTGCAGCACTTCTTTTAGGGTTAGGTATGGCTATTAAATATAAGGCTCGGAGCAAAAGCTAGTGAAAAAGTCATTTACTATTCATGATTTACCTATTTCCGAGCGACCTAGAGAGAGGTTGCAAAAATTTGGGGTAGAAGCCCTATCGGCGCAAGAGATTTTGGCTTTGATTCTAGGTCGTGGTATCGCTGGTGAATCAGTGATGATGACAGTGCAGAGGCTGCTAAGTCGGTTTGGCAACCTTAGGGGAATTGCCAGCGCTTCGATAGAGGAGCTGTCCCAGGTGAGGGGGGTTGGCATTGCCAAGGCGTCTCAGATTAAGGCGGCTTTTGAGTTAGCTAACCGGCTGGAGGGTTATGCCGAGACTGGTAAGAAGCCGGTGGTTAAGACCCCTGACGAAGTAGTCAGCTTGGTGAGAGGTCGACTAAAGGGTAAACAGAAGGAGCATTTTCTGGCGCTCCTGCTGAATACCAGAAATCAGCTGATAAAGGTCGCAGAAATTTCGGTTGGTAGCCTGGATACCAGCATCGTTCACCCCAGGGAGGTATTCAAAGAGGCAATATCAGCCAGTGCCGCCTCGGTTATTTTTGCCCATAATCACTCCTCAGGCGACCCCGAGCCCTCAGAAGATGACATAAGGTTAACTAAAAGATTAGCTGAGGCGGGAGAGGTTGTAGGCATAGATGTCTTAGACCATATTATTATTTGCGATAAAGGATACCTGAGCCTGAAAGGCAAGGGCTTGTTTTGAGATTATTTATCTACCCTATCCCCTGTATCCCCTTCCCCTTCAAAGGGGAAGGGGAGAAAAAGAAAGAGGGGCTAGCGCCCCTCTTAGACACCCCAGACATGGGTTTAAATATTTTAAAGGAGGGAGAAGAAATTTTAGTAAAGGGAAGCTGTAACCCCTCTAAAACTCCCTGATTACTACTCTGGAGTAAGGAGAGGGGGATTAAGGGGGTGAGGTTAATAAACAGGCTTCGGGGGAGAATCTATGTATTACTTCGCCTATGGGGCTAATCTCAACAGAAAGAAGATGGAGGAATGCTGCCCAGACAGCAAACTAATGTTTGTTGCCACTCTCCCTAACTACAAGCTGATATTCGAAGGCTGGTCCAGACAATGGCGAGGTGGAGTCGCCACCATCAAGCCATTGAGGGGAGAAAAAGTTCTGGGTGGTATTTACGAAGTTTCAGAAAGAGACTTAAGGCGATTGGACAAATATGAGGGTTATCCCGGTAGCTACCACAGATTAAATGTCACGGTGTTTGATGAGGATGGTCAGCCGGTAGAGGCTGTGACCTACATCAAGTCTGGGCAATTAGAAGAAACACAGCCATCAAGGGAATACTTGGCTATTATTCAACAGGGCTATAGGGATTGGGGATTGTTTCGATAGAGACTAGCACAAGATAGAGAGTGAGCTCGGATGAAAAGAATCGTATTTATAGTTCTTTCAGTAGTATTGGTATGCAGCCTGCTGGTGTTCTATTTGCCAAGTGCTGTCTGCCAGCCTGGGCGAGAAGTGCCAACCCCAAGTGTTGAAGAAGTTCTTAATC
>DAOWJC010000070.1 GCA_030640595.1 Dehalococcoidia bacterium
GAAATCCATCTCTAGGGCCAACCTCAACAATTTCAACCTTTGTCGGTAATTCCATTCTTCACCCCCGATTTATTCTTTGTATCAGTAGAGCTTCTGTAATGTTATAGCCTGAACCGGACATTGTTCCAAACAGAGGTTGCAAAGAGTACACTCATCCTCATTGGCTTTGTTAACCTCAATCCGAGTCTTATTGGCTGCTGGTTTAAATATTGCCACTGGACAAACCTTGACACAGGTCAGACATCCTTCAGCACTAATGCATTTTTTTTGGTCAATGCTAAGCTTAATAAATATCTCAGACATATTTTATTGCTTCCTTTACCAGTTTTGGTATTTGTGAAACTTCCTCAGCAACAATTATACCAGCCTGGCGAAGAAGAGACATCTTTTGCGAAACGGTATCACTACTACCGTGAACTATGCTCCCGGCATGTCCAAATGATACTCCGGGCATTTCTTCAACAAAGCGCCCGGCAATGAAAGCGATAATCGGTAATCTGGTTCCGCGATTCTGAACCCAATTCGCCAGCTCTGCCTCAAGATTTCCTCCTGGTTCGCCAAAAATAACTACCGCCTTAGTCTCAGGGTCTGCTTCAAATAGAAGCATAAGGTCAACAAAAGTAGAACCAATAATTGGGTCGCCTCCCATGCTAATCGCGGTGCTCTGCCCCAGCCCACTGTGGGTGAGCATATTAGAAAGCTCTCCAGTAAAGCCACCACTACGAGAAATAACTCCGATAGGACCCGGGGTAAAAGTTTTATTGGTATCTTGAACCGGGCCGCCTATCGGACCAAGTTTTGCCTTTCCCGGAGAAATAACTCCCACGCTATTGGGACCGATGATTGTGGTTCCATGCTGTCGACCAAACTCCAAGATTTCAGCCGTATCTCGCCTTGGTATGTCTTCGGTAATAATATTAATGACCGGGATTCCATTATCAATGGCTTCAAAAGCAGCATCCTTGGCGAACCGCGCCGGAACAAGGATAACCGAAGCATCCACTTCATGCTCTTTTACGATATCGCACACACAGTCGTACACAGGAACACCGTAAACGTCGGCGCCTCTTTTACCCGGGGTAACACCCCCCACTATCTTAGTCCCGTAGTCCAGGCTGTTGCGAGTGCTCGTAAAAGCCTCTCGCCCGGTGATCCCTTGGATGATAACCTTCGTTTCTTGGTCAATAAGAATAGACATTTCTACCTCATGTTCCTGATACCTTCTCGCACGGCATCATCTATGGAGAAGGAACGGTCTAAAAAGTTAACCTTATATTTTTTCAGAATGCGAAAACCCTCTTCTTCCCAGCCTCCAGGGACACGAAAGACAGCAATTTTCTCCGCTGAGGAGTAACCCTTCTCCAGAACTGCCTTGATTACTCCTCGAGCGATTAGGTCAACCCTGGCTGCCTGAAGCACACAGGTAATGACCGCAATTTTTTCCACCCCAGGCTTTTCCAGCACTAACTTAGCCAACTGGTAGACCTTGTCAACCGCACTAAAATTACCCCCCCAGTCACAGAAGTTGGCCGGATCACCTCCCTGTTTCTTGATCGAATCGAAGGCGACCAGACTGGTTCCCCCACCGCCACCAAGCAGGCCCATTGAGCCACCAAAGTCAACCATAGAGCCGCCTACCCAGCCTTCACCGGCAAACATTTCGGCGGCTTTTTTCTCAAATGGAGTCAGGTCAGTAGCCTCCTGAGTTCGACCTATTCCTAGCTCGGTCAAAGTCTGGCTATGCCTGGGGATGGTAACATCTTCCATCTCAATATGAGCGTCAAGGGCAACAAATGAACCATCGGAAAGCTTTGCTAAAGGATTTATCTCAGCTAAAGTCAAGTCATAATCGAGAAAGGTACGAATTAACCTAGAGAATATTTGAGTAAGGGAATTAAGGTCTCCACCCGTAATTCCAACACTGCCAACCAGCTGCTTGGCTCGAAAGTCAGAGAATGGCATAAGTACCGATAGGTGGCTCTTTGCTACCCGCTCCGGGTTTTGCTTTGCCACCTCTTCAATATCAATCCCTCCTAAATCGCTAAAAATAGCTACCGGTAGTTTAGCTGCCGCATCATAGGTAACCCCGACATAGTACTCCTGTTGGACGTCACCTTTGCTTTCGACCAGAATGCCGACCGGTGCTTTTCCTCTTACCTTTAATTTGAAAATTTCAGAGGCGGCAGCCTCAACTTCATCAACGGCACTGGCGAATTTGACCCCTCCCGCCTTCATTCTCCCACCGCTTCTTACTTGGGATTTCAACACCAAAGGGAAGCCAATCTGGGTTGCCGCCTCCCTTGCCTCCTCTACTGTCCTCGCTAACCGTTGGGATGGCACACTAATTAATTGTTTTTTAAGTAAGTTCTTTGCTTCGTATTCATAAAATCTCATGAGCTATCATCCTGCCTTTTTCGCAATCTCTACTAATGTCATTTAAAATTCCCCTTCTCATTTAAGCATCGTGTTGGGCAACCAAGTACTAAGGACAGGGAAAGCAACAAGTATTGCCGTGGCGATCGCATTAAACAGAAGAAACCAGGCAACGCCTTTGAAAATATCAGTGAGGGACACATCGGGAACCACGCCAGCAAGGACATAGCAATTCAACCCTACCGGCGGGGTAAGAAGACCTATCTCAATCATCTTTTCAACCAGAATGCCGAACCAAACGCTACTAAATCCTAATTTGCCAACTATTATCGGGTGTAGGATGGGAAGGGTAATTAGCATGCAGGATGTTGGGTCGAGAAACATCCCCAAAGGCAGATATACGGCGAGAGCTAACAGAACTACGACAATAGGGGGTACATTCAAGCCCACTGCTACTTTAGCGGTCATGGCGGGTATTCCGACCACGGTCAGAAACCAAGCGAAAATGGTGGCACAGCATATAATGGCGAAAATCATAGCAGAGGTTCGGAGGCTGTCACTGAAGGTCATTCTTAGAGCCTTGATCACTCCTTTGCGTTTGGCAACCAACATAATGAGGGCAGCGACAGTACCGAGGGCGGCTGTCTCAGATGGGGTAGCTATGCCAAAATAGATACCACCGATAACTATTATGAACAGGACACAGACCTGCCACCCCCATCTTAGAGAGTGAATTCTTTCGCTCCAGCTAAATCTCTGAACAGGGGGCGCAAGTTGCGGCTTCACTCGAATCAAAGCCATAATACCTATAGAAAATACGATAGTGGTGATTATCCCTGGAATAATGCCGGCTATCAACAGGGCACCTATTGAGGTTTCAGTTATCACCCCGTAGATGACAAGGGGAATACTGGGTGGAATAAGCATAGCGATGAGGGCACCCCCTGCCACCGTCCCGCAGGCCAGTTTTTTCTCATAACCGGCTTTCCTCATCTCGGGAACAGCGATACTACCCATAGCCGCAGCTGTGGCTACGCTGGAGCCACAGCACGCCCCAAAGAATGCACAGGCTAGAGTGGTAGCGATCGCCAAACCGCCGGGAAATGCGGATAGCCACCTCTTGGCCATGGCAAAAGCACGTTCAGTGACCCCAGCATAGGATGCCGTATAGCCCATAAGGATAAAAAGAGGAATCACCATAAAGGCATATTTGGCCACGGACCAAAACGCCTTTTCTCTAAGCACGCTCAGGCCCA
The DNA here is from genome assembly GCA_030640595.1 of Dehalococcoidia bacterium. Taxonomy (GTDB): domain Bacteria; phylum Chloroflexota; class Dehalococcoidia; order Dehalococcoidales; family DAOWJC01; genus DAOWJC01. Next base: position 3,630 of record DAOWJC010000070.1, read on the forward strand.
CATCAACCCCATTGAGGTACATAATCCCCAACAGACCGGTTATGCCTAGAGAAAGAAAAACAGGCACCCCGACTACCAAGAGAATCAGTAGCACCGCAATAGCAATTAAAGCTAATTCCATCGAAGCTACACCCTAATTCAACTTCTGACTGTGTTGAAACAGCCGCATGATATTATTCGCAATATCCTTGATGTACTGGAGGCAAAATAACCAACAGCCAAGTGCTATGGCAGACTTGGACCACCAGGTTGGTAGTTGTGGGAAGGACCCAAAAAGAGTTTGCTTAGTCACATAAGCATGCATGCCCGCTTTGAAAGCTTGCAGCCCCATGAGAAACAAAAAGGCAAAGCCGAGGGCGAAGGCCAGTATCTCCAGTGCTATCTGCACCCGGGGAGAGAGCTGGCTGGTCAGCAAATTCACGTTGATATGACCCCGTAGCCTCTGGGTTTCAGCCAGAGATAAAAAAATGAATATGGGCAACAAGAGTATATTAAGCTCAATCACCCTTCCTATCGGATTATTAAAAAGGTAGCGCATGGAGACATCGGCAGTAGTCATCAGCATCATAGCCGCAAGTACCCCACATGCTATCACTGCTACCAGGATAACAATCCAGTCCGTGACTCTGCCTATCCTTAACCACATTGAGCACCCCTTAATTTTTGGCACATACTAATAATCGGCAGTGAATGATGAAAACTCTAGCTTGAGCCCTTAGCACATTACCCTAGACAGGGGTGGGCGTGGCTTTTACCTCCGCCCACCCCCTAGAGTTCTCCATCTGAGCCGGCTTAAGCTTTATTTGATCTGCTCAAGCCAATACTCGTATGGGTTCACCCATACCGAGGCCTTCGCGTGCTTTTCAATCAGGGCGCGGTACTTACTAATGAAGGCCTTGGCATCAGCTCCTGTTTTTGTCGCTGCCTCCAAAAGCCACAGATCAGTCAGTGCGGGCTGAACGATGGCACTAGCCTTGGCTTTTTCCTCATCGGTCCATACATGGAGTTCCGCCAGCTCCCCGGCTATCATCTCATCAACGGCGTTTCTCTCGTAGTCATCCATTATATCCAATGAGTCCTGATAGGCTTGCGCAGAGCTGTCGTCGATCACTTTCTTGAGATCAGCGGGAAGCTCGTTCCAGGTATCGAGATTGATGACGGGGGTAATGGCTGCCCACATACCAGAGCCGAGGTCCGCTATGTGAGGGCCTACCTCGTAGTTCTTGGTGGCCCAACCGGTGCCGAGAGGGGCATCCCACCAGACATCAATGACGCCGCGCTCCATGGCAACGTAGCAATCCCCGTAACCAAGGCCAACGGCTCCACCATCAAACCACTCAATTACCTTGGCATCATAGGAAGTGCAGCGTACCTTCTTGCCCTTGATGTCATCCAGACTGGTTACTGGATCGCGGCACCACATGCTGTGAGTGCCGGGGCAGTGAGGGAATAGCATCTTAACATTTTGATTTTCAAATTCCTGGCGGAAAGGCAAATAGGTGGCATACAATTCGTTGATTGCCCGCAGACAAGCATCCAGGTTCTCTTCCACAAAGGTTAGCACTAGTCCCTGTGACAGAGGGAATTCGGCTGTATTATAGTTGAACCAGAATTGGCCTACATGGGAACTGCCACTAGCTACCGAGCCCAGAACCTCAGGTCCGGAGGACAATGCCCCACCCCAGTAACGGTCAAACTTGATTCTCCCATTGCTCTTCTCTTCTACCAAGTCCATAAAATGGTCCTCTTCTATACTGAGCAGTGCCTGGGGAGCCATGTAGCCATTAAATATTAGGGTAATTACCTCAGGCGCAGGAGCAGGGGCTGGGGCCGGAGCTGGTGCTGGTGGTCCCGGTGGTCCCGGTGGTCCCGGTGGTCCCGGTACTGGTTCTGGCGCTGGTGCCGCACAGCCGATAGCCACCAAGCTGATGGCTAACAACAACGCCAATGGAATTAGCAAGATTTTCCTTTTCATCGATAAAAACTCCTTCATTTAGATTTTGGTCGGCTAAAAATTACTAACTACCTCATTGTCACCCCCTTGTGCAAGATAAGTTGCCGATTATACTTGGCGGGATGCCACCTGCCCGATTACGGCTGTGGCGAACCTCACGGGAGGGGGGAGGAAAATGTTGAGAAAATCCTCGCCTCAGTTTCCCCTGGCAGAGCCCGCCCATTAATAAGC
>DAOWJC010000040.1 GCA_030640595.1 Dehalococcoidia bacterium
CGGCTCAACGACTCTTATTGGGGGCTGCATCGTCTCAATAATCCTGGCACTTACCGAAGTAGTGTGGGTGCGTAGTAGCATGAGGCTTTCACCACTATCTGTCTCAAAATCAACCCAGGATGTTGACATGGTATCACGAGCTGGGTGTTCCTTGGGAATGTTCAACGCCTCAAAATTATAATAGTCCCACTCTACTTCTGGTCCTTCTACTACTTGAAAGCCCATAGAGACAAATATGTCGCATATTTCATGGAGTATTCGAGTAATCGGATGCAAACGACCTACTGGAAAAGGACGACCGGGTAGGGTTATATCAATAGCTTCTTTTTCAGTAGATACTGCTAGCTGCGCCTTCCGAAGAACCTGACCTTTTTGCCTTAAACTATCCTCTAGATGTGCCTTAACCTCATTAGCATAAGCGCCAACCGCTTTCCTCTCAGCAAGGGGCAGGGTGGCTAATCTACGCAGAACCTTGGTTAACTCACTCTTCTTGCCTAAATAACGAACTCGCCAGGATTCCAGCTCAGTAATATTGGTAATGCTCCCTAGTTCTCGTAACGCATTTAGTTTTAGGTCTTCAAGTTGCTGTAACATGGTTGTCTTGGATTATAGGTTATTATCAACAAAGGGGTCAAGGAGATATGCTATAGGGAGTTTTGGAGGGGGCAAAGCCCCCCTTAAAAATTATCTTCCCCTCCCCCTTGATAAGGGGAAGGGGATAAAGGGGATGGGGTTAAACAATGTCATATTCTAGTCTTGAACTTTCCCTTTAGCTATGGTTACCAGATTAGCAAAGGATTCAGGCTCCCTAACCGCCATATCGGCTAGCATCTTACGATTGATTTCAATCCCCGACTTTCTCAAACCATCCATAAACCGACTATAGGTGAGCCCCTGAGCTCTACTGGCGGCACTAACCCGCAAAATCCACAAACGCCTCATATCGCCCTTTCGCTCACGACGGTGAGCATAAGCATAGCTCAGTGACTTAAGCATAGACTCATGAGCCCGGCGATAAAGGGAGTGCCTGGTTGCCCTATGCCCCTTGGTCAGGGCAAGCACCTTCTTATGTCGTCTATGTGCGGTTACACCTCTCTTTACTCGTGGCAAAATATTCCTCCCGCTTACTTCACCCCATAGGGTAAGAGCCTTTTTATCCGCGCCCTATCACTGGGGCTTACTGGGATTGTCTCATCATAAAGACGCTTAGCCCGTTTTGCTTTTCTAAGACGCAAATGACTCTTCCCACCTTTAGCCCGCATAATTTTGCCGCTACCGGTAATATGGAAGCGGCTCTGTGCCCCTTTATGGGTTTTAATTTTTGGCATTCTGAGCCCTCTTTTATTTTTTGGCTTTCTGGATAACTCCTGGCGACAGGATTATGCTCATCCTTTTCCCATCCAACGACGGTTGCCTCTCAAGAGAAGCTATCTCGTTTAGTGATTCAACCATCTTTTGTAGCAACTTCAAGCCAATCTCAGGGTGTGTAATCTCACGCCCTCTGAACAATATTGTTACCTTAACCTTATCCCCCCTATCCAGCAATTTCCTAGCTGTCCTGGCCTTAGCCTCAAAATCATGGTCGCCAATCTTAGGTCGTAGCCGAACCTCCCTCAGAAGTGGAACCCTCTGGCTTTTCCTTGCCTCGCGCTCCTTCTTGGCTTGCTCATATTTATACTTCCCATAGTCAAGGAGGCGACATACTGGAGGTGTTGCCGTAGCCGCTACCTCAACCAGGTCAAGATTGTGCTTCCGCGCTGTCTCCAGCGCCTGGTACAAGGGCATAATCCCTAACTGCTCCCCCTTCTCCCCCACGAGGCGAACCTCTTTAGTCCTAATCCTCTCGTTAACACGTAGCTGCTTAATTATGTCCTTATTTACCTCCTTCAAGTATAGGTGGCTTACGAACAGAAACTATAGCACAGCTCTTCATGTCAATCAAATTATAACCTTAAGTCTTGCACCTTATTTGCTACGGCTATCCTGAGAGTTTCTATAAAGCTACTAAAGGATTGGGAAGTTAGTTGCTCCCCACTACGCAAGCGGACGGAAACGGTAGCAGCAGCTACCTCTTTATCGCCAACCACCAGCATGTATGGTATCTTATCAAGTTGTGCCTGCCGGATTTTGAGGTTTACCGTTTCCGACCGAGCATCAACTTCAGCACGCATCCCTTCACTTTTGAGTTCAGCCTCAAGCTTATAAGCATAGTCCAAGTGGCGGTCAGCCACTGGAACCACCTTTACCTGAACCGGTGCTAACCACACCGGGAAGGCACCCCCATAGTGCTCAATAAGCGAGGCAAGAAAGCGTTCCATACTGCCGAGCACAGTGCGGTGTACCATCGCTACCAGATGCTCCTGATTATCTTCACCAATATATGTAACTTTAAAGCGCTGGGGAAGGTTAAAATCAACTTGAATAGTGGGACCTTGCCATGCTTCAAACTTAATATCTATCTTGGGTCCGTAAAATACACCCTGCCCCGGGTCTACATCATAGTCAAGCCCTACACGAGCTAAAGCTTGCCTTAACGTCTCCGTAGCCTCCTCCCAGATCTGAATAGAGCCAGCATATTTCTCAGGTCGGGTAGACAGAAACACCTGGTAATCGGTGAAGCCGAAGGTATCTACCATAAAGCGAGCTAAATCTAGTACCCCCGCTACCTCGTCTTCTAACTGGTCAAAGCGACAAAAAATATGGGCATCATCCTGGGTAAAGCCCCTGACCCTAGACAGACCATGTAGCACTCCAGAACGCTCATAACGATAAACGGTGCCCAGCTCAGCATAGCGCAGAGGCAGCTCACGGTAGCTGTGCAGCCTTGTTTTATAAATCAAGATATGACCCAGGCAATTCATCGGTTTAATAATATACTCTTGCCCCTCCACATCCATTGGGCTATATAGGTAATCACGATAGAATTCCCAATGACCACTGGTTTTCCACAAATCCAGCTTAGCAATATGAGGGGTGTATACGATATCATAACCACGCTTAATATGCTCGTCCTTCCAGAAGTCCTCAATAATACGGCGTATCACCGCCCCTTTGGGGTGCCAGTGAACCAGCCCTGGCCCAGCTTCCTCGTGAATACTAAATAGGTCAAGCTCCCTACCTAATTTCCTGTGGTCTCTCCTTGCCGCTTCCTCAAGTCTCTTAAGGTGCTCTGCCAAAGCCTCTTTAGTATCAAAGGCAACACCGTATATCCGCTGTAGCATAGGGCGATGCTCATCACCCCGCCAGTAAGCCCCGGCGATGCTAACCAGCTTGAAGGCTTTAATTTCCCCGCTAGAACTCACATGAGGTCCGCGGCATAAATCAACAAACGAACCTTGCCGATACAAGCTGACCTTCTCATCCTGAATTTCATCAATTAACTCAAGTTTGTAAGGCTGAGCAGCGAATAACCGTCGAGCCTCTTCCTTGTCTACCTCTTCTCCAACAAAAGGCACGTTTGATGCGATTATTTCACCCATCTTGGCCTCAATGGCGGGTAAATCATCAGGGGTCAATGGGCGGGGCAAATCAAAGTCATAATAAAAGCCGTCTTCAATAGCCGGCCCAATGGCAAACTTGGCATCAGGGAAGATATATTGAACTGCCTCAGCCATAACATGAGCTGCAGAATGTCGCATTATCTCCAGCTTTTCGTCTTCGGCTGCCTGTCGCTCTTTATCTAAAACCAATGCTGAAACCTCTCATCTATTAAATGAAAACCTCCCACCCGGTTTGGGGACGAGAGGTTTTATCCAAGCCTGCTATCACTTTGCTCTAATAAAATTTATGAATCTACTCACAAACAATATTCTAAGTAAGGCGCCCACAAGCCTTATTATACCAGCCACAAGCTATAAGTGCAATCACCCCAAGTCAAGGTTACTTATCAACCCTTATTCTTAGGTTGCCAGTTTAGCATTAAGGCACTATAATGCTAGATATCCACATGATTAAGAAGATTTTCCCCATTCTGGCTCTTTCCGTCTTCTCCTCCATGCTAGGGATTGGGATAATAGCACCACTTTTGCCCCTTTATGCCGAGAATATGGGAGCCACTGGAATCTGGCTAGGTATAATCTTTGCCGGATTCTCCATTTCCCGAGCTATATTTCTGCCCATTATAGGCAGGCTCTCTGACCGCAGTGGCAGGAAGCAGTTTATCTGCATCGGTCTTTTCATCTACGCCCTTATTTCACTGGGCTATATATGGGCAGATACTGTCTCACAGTTAACCTTAGTCCGCTTAATTCAGGGGGCGGCGGCTGGTATGATTATCCCCATCGCCCAAGCCTATGTTGGTGATATTTCGCCAGAGGGTGAAGAGGGAAGGTGGATGGGCTACTTCCATACTGCCTTTTTCGCCGGCTTTGGCTTTGGTCCGTTAATGGGTGGGACACTAACTGACTACTTTGGAATGAATGTTGCCTTCTCCACCATGGGTGGTCTTAATCTATTGGCTTTCCTAATAGCTGCTCTTTTCCTGCCTGAGACTAAACAAAGGAAAATGGCACCAAGTCATCATCCATCCTACAAAAGGATGAGCACCAGCGGCATGGTAAGAGGTCTTTTCAGCTTCCGATTATCATTTTCCATGGGCAGAGGTGCCTTTTCCTGCTTTCTGCCCATTTTCGC
>DAOWJC010000160.1 GCA_030640595.1 Dehalococcoidia bacterium
GATACCTTTTTAATTTGGGCAGCTAGCCAGAAGCTAGTCAAAAAGGCAAGCCACTTGTGGTATAATTGAGCTATGAAACGAGAGCTTATGGATATTCTGGCCTGTCCGGTGTGCAAGGGGAAGCTGGAGCTTAGTGTGGACGAGGAGAACGAGAAGGAGATAGTTACCGGCTCCTTGTATTGCCCCAAGTGCGTTCAGCACTACCCTATTGTGGATACTATCCCCAATCTGTTGCCGCCAGACCAGCGTGATTAGTCCGGACTATAGGCTATGCCTATATCATCAACCCCGGAAGCTTTTATCTTGACTACTACCCGAAAACGATGCCCGTGCAACGCTTCACACTTGCCCTGATAACCCCGCAAGAAGTGGGCGGCATCAAAATGCTGCTCCACAATTATTTGATACATTCTCCTCCCTCAACTATTTTTCCCACTTAAAGACGCCTTGTACCTCGGTTACTTCTTTCAATAGTTCTTTAATAGTCTTGCCATTTACGGGGTGCACCAATTCAGGGGCAATCTCGGCTAGAGGAACGAGAACAAAGGCTCTCTCTGTTAGCTTGGGGTGGGGGATAACCAGCTCAGGGGTTTCAACAACCCGGTCATCATAAAACAGAATATCTATATCAATAGGGCGGGGGGCATTGGATTTACCGGGTATCCTGCCCAGTTTGCTCTCAATGCCCTTAGCCAGAGCCAGTAGCTCCGTCGGCGCCAGTCTGGTATAAATCTGACACACCAGATTAAGAAAGCGGGGCTGATTAGTATTGCCTATCGGTTCAGTATCATATATAGTTGAAATCTTTTCCACTCGCAATCTTTGCGATAGAAGCTCCAGCGCCTTCTCCAGATTAGCCTGGCGGTTTCCCATATTTGAGCCAAGACCAAGGTATACCGTTACTGGCTCAAAACTCACTTGCCCCCCATATACTGGCATCGCTCTATTTTAGCACCCTTCTGTCAACCCCTTCAAACTTCTATTAAAATAGGTCGTGTAGCAACCTATCCCCCTCTTCTTCTCAAGGAGAGGCTCTGCCCTTAAGGGCTTTAGCCCAGGGGGGGATTAACGGGGTGAGGTTAATAAACAATCTCATTAAGATAAACTTGACTCTTATTTGAGCAAAATGATATGCTATTGCCCAGCGACACTCAAATTTTACTCAGGAGGTATTATAACTATGGCACAATCCACTGCGAAGAATCCTCTAAAAATCACCGATACTACTCTCCGTGATGGGCATCAATCCTCGCTAGCGACACGAATGCGAACCGAGGACATGGTTCCCATCGCCGAGGAGATGAATAAAGCCGGATTTTACTCCATTGAGATCTGGGGTGGTGCCACCTTTGATGTTGCTACCAGATTTCTGAATGAGGACCCGTGGGAAAGAGTACGCATCATGAAAAGGCTGATGCCAGACACCCCTCTCCAGATGCTGCTAAGAGGGCAGAACGTGGTAGGCTATCGCCACTACGCCGACGATGTAGTTACCGCTTTTGTGCATCACTCAGCTGAGGTAGGCATTGATATCTTTAGGGTATTTGATGCCGTGAATGATGAGCGTAACTTTATAACCTCCCTGAAGGCAATCAAGGAATGCGGCAAGCACGCCCAGCTTTCACTATGCTATTCTCTCACTCAACCAAAACTGGGAGGGCCGGTATACACTATTGACTACTATGTCAAAAAGGCGATTATCCTTCAAGATATGGGAGCTGATAGTCTGTGTATCAAGGACATGGCAGGTCTTATTGCCCCTGACGATGCCTATAACCTGATTAAAGCACTCAAGCAGGTATTAAAGATACCGGTGCAGCTACATACTCATTACACCAGCGGTATGGCATCCATGAGTTACCTGAAGGCAATTGAAGCCGGGGTGGATATTGTTGATACCTCTTTGGCTCCTTTTGCTTTGCGCTCCTCGCAACCAGCCATTGAGCCCATTGTAGTTGCCCTTCAGGGGACACCTAGAGATACCGGGCTTGACCTGGCTCACCTGTTCAAGTTGGGACAGTATATTGAATCGGTAGCCCCTAAGTATCGGGACTTTCTAGATACTACCAAGCAGGCGGTTATTGATACCGGGGTATTGATGCACCAAATCCCTGGTGGTATGACCACCAACCTGGTGTCCCAGCTACGAGAGGCCGGTGCCTTGGATAGAATTGATGAGGTGTATGCAGAACTACCACGGACTCGCAAAGAGCTAGGCAACCCACCTCTGGTTACCCCCACCAGTCAGATTGTAGGTGTTCAAGCCGTTCAAAATGTTCTCCTTGGCAGATATAAAATGATACCGCTCCAGGTAAAGGACTATGTTTATGGGCTGTATGGTAAACCCCCAGCCCCTATCGACCTGGAGGTTCAGAAAATAGTGCTTAAGGGCTACCAACGAGGAGAGACTCCTATTACCTGTCGAGCCGCTGATGTGCTTGAACCAGAATTAGACAAAGCTAAAGAAGCGACCAAGGATATTGCCCGGGATATTGGTGATGTGCTCATCTATGCCCTCTACCCTATGACCGGGATGCGCTTCCTGAAGTGGAAGTATGGTTTGGAGCCCCCACCCCCCTCGGTAAAGCCAAAGACCATGGAGGATGTAAAGCGCGAAGACGAGCTCATTGCCAAGGTAAAAGCGGGCAAGCTGGTAGAGAAGGCGGAGTGAGCACCAGAACGTATGGGTAGGGCATTAGCTGAGAGGATACCGAGCCCAAAATCTACAAGTAATACCGTGATTGAAAAACTAAAGGAGAGAAGCAATGACTAGTAAAGTTAGCGTTATTGGCGCCGGAAATGTTGGTGCTGTCTGTGCTCAACGAATTCTGGAGAAAGGCTATGCTGATATAGTCTTAGTGGACATCATCGAAGGTCTGCCCCAAGGCAAAGCCCTGGATATGCTTGAGTCAATGCCTGTCTTCGGGTGTGATAGACGTATCATCGGAACCAATGACTACAAAGACACGGCTAACTCAGATGTGGTAGTCATTACTTCAGGCGTGCCTAGAAAACCAGGCATGACCCGTGAAGAGCTGTTACAGATTAATATGAAGATTGTTACCGAGGTTACCCAAAGTGTGGTTAAGTACTCACCTAACTGCATCATCATTATGGTTACCAACCCTCTGGATGCTATGACCTATTTAGCTCGTCGCACCAGCCAGTTTCCCAAAAATAGAGTTGTGGGTATGTCTGGTATCCTGGATACTGCCCGACTTAGAAGCTTTATCGCCGCTGAGCTTAATGTATCGGTAGAGGATGTATTCGCCTGTATTTTAGGACAGCATGGTGAAGCCATGGTTATTCTCCCTAGGCTAACTACAGTTTGTGGCATGCCGATAACTAAACTCCTGCCTCAAGAAACTGTTGACCGACTGGTAGAGCGCACTAAGAAGGCTGGAGCCGAAATCGTGGGCTTGCTCAAAACCGGCAGTGCTTTTTATGCCCCATCAGCCGGCGCTGCCCAGATGGTAGGGGCTATACTTTTAGATAAAAAGCAAATCCTGCCCTGTGCCGCTTACCTAGATGGAGAATACGGAATTAAGGATACTGTCATTACTGTCCCGGTAAAGCTGGGCAAGAACGGGATTGAACAGATAATAGAGCTAGAGCTAACCCCTGACGAGAAAGCAGCCTTAGCCAACTCAGCCAAGGCAGTGGATGAGCTGGTGACGGCGATGAAATTGAGCTAACCCCAATGTCAAACACATCTTAGGGTAGTTGGAAGGGGCGAAAGCCCCTTCCTATGTAATTCCTCCCACTCTCCTTCCAAGCTGGTGGGATTGGGGGGTGAGGTAGATAACCCCCAATGAGAGAGATTGAAGCTAGCACCATTACCCAAGTTATAGTCCAACTTTGTCAAGAGGCAAACTTCGTCCTCGGTGAGGATGTAATAGCTGCCCTTAAACAGGCGCAGCAAACTGAGGAATCCCCGGAAGGCAAGGAAGTTTTAAGCCAGCTCCTGGAAAATGCCCGAATTGCTAAACAGGAGCATATTCCACTATGTCAGGACTGCGGCACGGCGGTGGTCTTCCTTGAAATAGGTCAGGAAACTCACATTATTGGTGGCGACCTATACACTGCTGTGGAGGAAGGGGTTCGCCAGGGTTATACCCAAGGCTACCTACGCAAATCAATAGTCAGCCAACCATTCTCAGCCAGGATAAATACCAGGGATAATACTCCTCCCGTTATTCATACCGAAATAGTTCCTGGTGACCAGGTCAAGATTATCGTCATGCCCAAGGGAGGTGGTGCTGAGAACATGAGCAAAC
>DAOWJC010000017.1 GCA_030640595.1 Dehalococcoidia bacterium
AAGCCAAACAGCCTGCTCTCAGCAGGGGGACTGGGGGCTATGGGATTTGAGCTACCAGCAGCCATGGGGGCTAAGGTAGGACGTCCCGACGAAATTGTTTGGTGTATTGCCGGTGACGGCGGTTTTCAGATGACGATACAGGAGTTAGCCACCATAGTTCAGGAAAAAATAGCCGTCAAGATAGCCATTCTTAATAATGGCTTTTTCGGGATGATAAGGCAGTGGCAGGAAATGTTCTACAAAAAACGATATGTAGCTGCAGAACTGGCTAACCCAGACTTTGTCAAGATTGCTGAGGCATATGGTCTCCCTGCAGTGAGGGTTAAGCGTAAGGAAGAAGTAGTTCCAGCTATTGAGCAAGCCATGGCTGAGACAGGTCCTTTCCTGATAGATTTTATGGTAGAGCCGGAGGAGAATGTTTATCCTATGGTGACGCCGGGGGCAGCTTTAAGCGAAGTTATTGAAGAACCTAGGAAAGAGGAGGCAATATGGCCACGACGAAGCACACCATAGTTGCCCTAGTTGAGGATAAGCCCGGAGTGCTTAACCGCGTAGCGAGCCTGTTCCGAAGGCGCGGCTTTAACATTGAGGGCATTACCGTAGGGCGTAGTGAACTGCCCCATTTATCACGCACGACCATTGTTGTTGATGGAACCTCTGCAATGGTGGAACAGGTTAGAAAGCAACTAGATAAGGTCATAGATGTAATCAAGGTGTCTGATATTACTGAAGCAGACATAGTGGCTCGGGAGTTGGCACTGATTAAGGTAAACGCGACTTCCTCCACCCGAAGTGAGATTATTCAGATTGTGGACGTTTTTAGGGCGAATATAGTAGATGTTGCCCCCGATTCGGTAACAATTGAGGTTACCGGGGATGAGGAGAAAATTACTTCCTTACTTGATTTGGTTCGGGGCTTTGGCATCAAGGAAGTATCCAGAACTGGTCGCATAGCTATGACCAGGGGGTGAAGTTGATAAATAAAATGGAGGTGTAACTTATGGCAAAGATATACTACGATAAGGATTGTAACCTAAAATTGCTTGATGGGAAGGTGGTTGGCATTATCGGCTACGGAAGCCAGGGGCATGCCCAGGCTCAAAACCTCAGGGATAGTGGCTGCCAGGTAATAGTAGCCGAGGCTAAGGGAAATCAGGGCTGGAAAGATGCTCAAGCTACCGGTTTCAAGGTGCTCCTGGCAGATGAGGTGGCAAAGCAGGCCGATATCATCGTCATGCTGGCTCCTGACCAGCTACACCGAGAAATCTTTTGTCAGTCAATTGAAAAAGGGCTAGCCCCGGGAAATACCCTGATGTTTTCCCACGGTTTCAATATCCATTATGGGCAGGTCATCCCGCCACCCGACATTGATGTTTCGATGATAGCTCCCAAAGCCCCGGGGCACATAATGAGGCAACTTTTTACTCAAGGCATTGGAGTTCCGGCAATAGTTGCCATTCACCAAGATGCTTCAGGTAAGGCAAAGGACACAGCCCTTGCCTATGCCAAGGGCATCGGTTGTAGCCGAGCCGGGGTAATAGAGACAACCTTCGCCGAGGAGACAGAGACCGACCTCTTCGGTGAGCAGACAGTGCTGTGCGGAGGAGTTACCTCTCTGATAAAGGCTGGCTTTGAGATACTGGTTGAGGCTGGCTATCAGCCAGAGATAGCCTACTTTGAAGTCCTTCACGAGCTCAAGCTTATTATTGACCTGATTTATCAGGGTGGCTTGAGCTATATGCGCTACTCCGTCAGCGATACTGCCGAGTATGGCGATTATACCCGGGGACTACGAGTAATTGATGATATGGTTAAAGATGAGATGAGGCAAATCCTGGCTGAGATTCAGGACGGCACTTTTGCCAAAGAGTGGATTTTGGAAAACCAAGCCGGTCACCCGGTTTTTAATGCCCTAAGGCGTATGGACAAGGAACACCCCATTGAGCTGGTGGGGGCAGAGCTGCGAAAGATGATGCCGTGGCTGAAGGGGAAGTGACAGCAAATTCCATTGAAGGTGGAATATGGAACAGGTAATTATCTTTGATACTACCCTGCGGGATGGGGAGCAGGCGGCGGGGGGGATGCTGAATATCCAGGAGAAACTGGAGATAGCCAAACAACTGGAAAAGCTTGGCGTGGATGTTATTGAGGCTGGCTTCCCCATTGCCTCAAAGGCTGACTTTGAAGCGGTAAGAGTTATCGCCAAAGAGGTTCGCACCCCCACTATTTGTGGCTTGGCTCGGGCTCATCCTGATGATATAGATAGAGCCTGGGAAGCGGTTAAAGACGCTGAGCACCCGCGAATACATGTGTTCCTATCGGCTTCAGACATACACCGCGTTTATCAACTGAAGAAGAGCCGCGAGGAGATTTTGCAGACCTCCCGGGATATGGCAGCCCGGGCTAAAAAATATGTTGACGATGTAGAGTTTTCGCCGATGGATGCCAGCCGAACTGAGCCTGAATATATCTATCAAATCCTGGAGGCAGTTATCGACGCTGGAGCGACTACGGTAAATATCCCGGATACCGTAGGCTATGCCATCCCTGAAGAGTTTGGCGGACTCATTGAGGGAATTTTCAAGAATGTGCCCAATATTAGTCGGGCTATAGTCAGCGTTCATTGCCACAATGACCTGGGTCTAGCCGTGGCTAATAGCCTGGAATCGGTCAAGCGGGGGGCGAGACAGGTGGAGTGCACCATTAATGGCATTGGAGAAAGGGCAGGCAACGCCTCGCTTGAGGAGCTTGTAATGGCTATTAGAACCCGCAAAGACTTTTTTGACCTGACTACCAATATTGATACCAGACAAATCTACAGAACTAGCCGACTGGTAAGCGAGCTAACCGGTTTTACAGTTCAACCAAATAAGGCAATTGTTGGCGCCAATGCCTTTCGTCATGAGTCAGGAATCCACCAGGATGGTGTAATCAAGATGCCGATAACCTATGAAATAATGGACCCCAGAACCGTCGGCATACCAGCTAGTAGCCTGGTGCTGGGTAAGCTTAGCGGGCGGCATGCCTTTAAAGAGCGACTGACTGAGTTAGGCTATAGCTTGAGTGAGGAAGACTTCAATCGTGCCTTTGCCACATTTAAAGAGCTAGCTGATAAAAAGAAGGAGATTACTGACAAGGACATTGAATCCCTTATTGCCCAGGAGCTACGCACTGTCTCGGAAGTCTATCACCTCGACCGCATTCAGGTGACTTGTGGCGATAGGGGTATTCCCACCGCCTCGGTTAGGCTTATTGCCCCCGATGGTCAAGTTCTAGCCGATGCTGCCCTAGGTACAGGTCCGGTGGATGCCGTATGTAAGACTATTAATAAGCTGGTAGGAGTGCCTAATGTGCTTACTGAATTTACGGTTAAATCAGTAACCGAGGGCATTGATGCTATTGGTGAGGTGCTGATAAGGATAGAGAGCGAGGGTATAACCTATACCGGGCGGGGCGCTGATACCGACATTATTGTCGCCAGTGCCAAAGCCTATATGAATGCACTGAATAGGCTACTGGCAACTAGGAAAGCAGCGAGCAGTTCTTAAACCGGGGTGCTAAGGTAGGAATTGAGCTAGAGGTGATTTTGCTCCTCCCGTGTTGTTCGTATTATTCTCCTTAATCCTATTCAACAAGAGCCTATCTCTGGTTAATCTATAATCACTCCAAGTGAAGGGGACTATATTGACTTTAGTTGAGAAGATACTGGCTGCACATACCGATAAGAAGAAGGTAAGCCCGGGCGAATTTATAAATGTCAGGGTAGACCTGATTCTAGCTAATGATATTACCGCCCCCATTGCTATCAGTGAGTTTCACAGAATAGGGGTAGACAAGGTCTTTGACCCGAAGAAGGTGGTAATGGTGCCTGACCACTTCACCCCCAATAAGGACATTGCCTCTGCCGAGCAGGCTAAGCTGATGCGAGAGTTTGCCTATGAGCAGG